>NZ_JBKOTT010000094.1:0-3768 GCF_049737895.1 Streptococcus sp. CL8.13
GTCCAAGTCAGGACGCGATTGAAGCAAGTATTAACCAAACAAAGAGTGAGAACCTCTACTTTGTAGCCAATGTTACAGATGGTAAAGTCTATTACGCAGTGACACAGGAAGAACATGATCGTAATGTAGCTGAACATGTCAATAGCAAACTTACTCAAAATAGTAGTTCAAACTAAGACTACAACAATGAGAATCTCAGATAGAGATTCAATACTATCGAAAGAAAGTTGAGAAAAATGGCAGAAAAAACATATCCTATGACCCTTGCGGAAAAGGAAAAACTTGAAAAAGAATTAGAAGAATTGAAATTGGTTCGCCGACCAGAAGTGGTAGAACGCATTAAGATTGCCCGTTCATACGGTGACCTTTCAGAAAACAGTGAATACGAAGCAGCTAAGGATGAACAAGCCTTTGTTGAAGGACAAATCTCTAGCTTGGAAACAAAAATCCGTTATGCTGAAATCGTCAATAGCGACTCAGTTGCCGATGATGAAGTGGCGATTGGAAAAACAGTCACTATCCAAGAAATTGGTGAGGACGAGGAAGAAGTTTATATTATCGTAGGTTCAGCCGGTGCAGATGCCTTTGCGGGTAAAGTTTCAAATGAAAGCCCAATTGGACAAGCCTTGATTGGCAAGAAAACAGGTGACACAGCAACCATTGAAACACCTGTTGGTAGCTATGATGTAAAAATCTTGAAGGTTGAAAAAACAGCCTAAAAACAGAAAAAAGGAGTGAGGAGGCAGTGCGCTTCACTCACTCCTTTTTCCATTTTAAATTGAATTGGAGACGTTATGAGTTCAAAGAAGAAAAAAAATAAGATGGAGCGTGGTCTGACCAATCGTCACGTGCAGGTTATGGCCATTGCGGGAACAATCGGAACAGGACTCTTTTTGGGAGCGGGGCGCTCTATCAGCCTAACAGGTCCTTCCATTGTACTGATTTATATGATTACAGGGGCCTTCATGTTCCTCATGATGCGTGCGGTTGGAGAAATGCTCTACCAAGACCCTGAGCAACATACCTTTATCAACTTTATCACGCGCCATTTGGGTAAGGGCTGGGGTTATTTCTCAGTTTGGTCCTACTGGCTATCCGTTGTCTTTATCGGTATGGCGGAAATTACAGCCATCTCTCACTACGTCCAGTTTTGGTTCCCTAGCTGGCCAAGTTGGATGATTGAGATTGGATTTTTGACTATTCTAGCCTTGGTCAATTTGATTGCGGTGAAACTTTTTGGGGAAGTTGAGTTTTGGTTTGCTATGGTCAAGATTGTGGCTATTTTAGCTATGATTGCCACAGGAGTCTTTATGGTCTTGACAGGCTTTAAGACACCACATGGAGTAGCAAGTTTGGCTAATATCGCCGACAATTTCTCACTATTTCCTAATGGTGGAGTTAACTTTGTCATGGCCTTCCAGATGGTTTTCTTTGCCTATCTCATGATTGAGTTTATCGGGGTAACGACTTCAGAAACCAAAAATCCACGTCAGGTCTTGCCAAAAGCCGTTAAGGAAATTCCTTTGCGTATCGCCTTTTTCTACGGTGGTGCCCTCTTAGCCATCATGGCTATCATTCCGTGGCGTGAACTTGCATCGGCTGATTCTCCCTTTGTTACAGTGTTTGAATTGGCAGGAGTCAAGTGGGCGGCAGCCTTGATTAACTTCGTCGTTTTGACATCAGCGGCATCTGCTCTTAACTCAACTCTCTACTCAACAGGTCGTCATTTGTATCAGATTGCCCATGATTCGCCAAATCGCTTCCTAAAAGCAATTAAGGCAGATACTCTCTCTCGCCACAACGTGCCACAAAATGCCATCATTGCCTCAGCAATCTTGATTGCCCTAGCAGCCTTTATTAACATCTTGCCAGGAGTTTCCGATGCCTTTGCCTTGATTACGGCATCATCATCAGGTGTCTATATCGCCATTTATATCTTGATTATGGTGGCTCACCTCAAGTATCGCAAGTCACCAGACTTTATGGCAGATGGTTATCTCATGCCCCATTATCGTTTCCTAAATCCTTTAACCATGCTCTTCTTTGTCTTTGTCTTTGTAACTCTCTTTCTACAAGAGTCTACATTTGTCGGAGCAATCGGTTCAGCTATCTGGATTATCGGTTTCGGGATTTATAGCCAGTGGAAATTTAGAAAATAGATTTGAAACTCATCAGCTTAGCTTGGTGAGTTTTTGCTAGTTTGACAGTCTATTGAAATAAGACTATAATCAAGCTGTAACAGTGTTTAAGGAGGTTTAGATGTACTTTAGATTGGAAAATAAGGAATCCCATAAATCACAAGAAATAGGGAATCTGATTCGTGCTTATAATCGTTCAAAAAGAGAAGAGGCTGAAAGTGAGCCGCTTAATCTTTATGTCGAAGATGAAAAGGGCAATCTCCTGGCAGGTTTGATAGCAGAGACTTTTGGAAATTGGCTAGAAATCGAGTATTTGTTTGTGAAAGAGGAACTGAGAGGGCAAGGAATCGGTTCAAGACTATTGCAGCAAGCAGAAACTGAAGCTAAGAATCGAAACTGTCGTTTTGCTTTTGTCAATACTTACCAGTTTCAAGCTCCAGATTTTTATAAAAGGCATGGCTACAAGGAAGTCTTTACCTTACAAGACTATCCCTACATTGGGAAAAGATATTATTACCAAAAGAATTTGTAAGTAGAATAAAGCAAAGAGGGGAGCTTGACATAAGTCTCGATAAATACCAGTTATAACCTAGAAATTGAGTCTCTCTAGACGATATGGAGGACAATACAATCGCAGCCCATAAATTGGGAATCAAGGTCTATAAGGTTAAGAAAAGAAGCGATGTCGTCGATATTTTGAAATCCTATATTTAAACTCCAAACTCTCTATCTTTTTGTGGTAGAGAGTTTTTTGTTAATAAAATTTTACAAAATGACATTTATATATTGCATTAAGTTAGATATATGATATAATGTTGTTAAAAAGAGGCGCAACTTTTTAAAATTAATGAGAATCAAAGAGAAAACCAAGAATGTTAATGGAGGAATAAAAAATGGAAGTTATAAATGTAAGTAAGCATTATGCTCATTCAATCATTCTCAAAGATATAAATTTTGCACTTAATAAGGGTGAAATTGTTGGTCTAGTAGGGAGAAACGGAGTTGGCAAGAGTACATTGATGAAAATTCTTGTTCAGAATAATCAACCGACTTCAGGGAATATTATAAGTAGTGATAATGTTGGGTATTTAATCGAAGAACCAAAATTATTTTTATCTAAAACAGGTTTAGAGAATTTAAAATATTTGTCAAATTTATATGGTGTTGACTACAATAAAGAAAGATTTGGAAGTTTGATCCAAGAGTTAGATTTGACTCAGTCTATTAATAAAAAAGTAAAGACCTATTCTTTAGGTACAAAACAAAAATTAGCTTTGCTTCTAACTCTCGTTACGGAACCTGATATATTGATTTTAGATGAACCGACTAATGGTTTAGATATTGAATCATCACAAATAGTTTTAGCAGTTCTAAAAAACTTAGCTTTACATGAAAATGTGGGAATTTTAATATCGAGTCATAAATTAGAAGATATTGAAGAAATTTGTGAGAGGGTCCTTTTCTTGGAGAACGGGCTTTTGACATTCCAAAAAGTAGGAAAAGATAGACATAATTGCTTGTTTGAGATAGCTTTTTCATCAGCTACAGATAAAGACATTTTCCTTACCAAACAAGAATTTGGGGATATTGTTCAGGAAGAGGGACTGAAAATTACTATGTCTGGGAATAT
>NZ_JBKOTT010000095.1:0-3737 GCF_049737895.1 Streptococcus sp. CL8.13
TGCTTAAATGTTGGAATCATGAGGCAGACTGCTAAAATCACGGCACTGTACAAACGAAGGTAACTTGTATTAAAGCCAAGCGCAATAACTGCCCACACTAAAAATTGATAGGCGATAGAACCTACAACGATGGTAATCAGACGTTCTGCCAAGCTCAAACTCTTGAAGATAACTTCTCCAATAATCAAACTTGCAAGCCCCACAACGATCACCCCGATTCCTCGAGATACATCGGCATAGCCTTCTTGCTGGGCAATAAGAGCCCCTGCAAGGGCAATCACACCATTTGATAAGACCAAGCCCATGAGCTCCATGCGTCCAGTATGAATCCCGAAACTTCTAGCCATATCAGGATTGTCACCTGTAGCAATATAGGCTTGTCCGAGTTTGGTGTCCAAGAAAAAGAGCATGAGAGCAATGACAAGACTGACAAAGATAAGACCTGTCAAGAGTTGGTTCAAGTCTGAATCAAAAGGCAAGACATCCTGAATTTGCTTGGTTCCAAGCAATCCTAAATTTGCACGTCCCATAATCAAGAGCATGATAGAGTGACAAGAAGTCATCACCAAAATCCCTGAGAGCAAGGTTGGGATCTTCCCTTTTGTATAAAGAAGGCCTGCTGCCATTCCAGCCAAACAACCTGCTCCTACAGCAACAAGAGTCGCTAAAAATGGGTTCACGCCTTTCGTTATCAGAGTAACAGCAACAGCTCCCCCAAGAGGGAAGGAACCTTCTGTCGTCATATCTGGAAAGTTCAAAATCCTAAATGTCATAAAGATTCCCAGACCTAAAATAGCCCAGACAAATCCTTGAGAAATAATAGATAATATCATCTGTTTCTTAACCTTTTCTAAACGATTTCTTTTGTAAAAAATTGGAGGAGATGTCCCCAACTCCTCCATTACAGATTATTCAATCACTTGTCCTGCTTCTTTTAGAACAGATTCAGGAATCGTAATACCTAGCTCTTGTGCCAATTTTTTGTTGATTACTGACTTACCAGTTGAAAAGACATTGACTGGTGTATCAGCTGGTTTTGCACCTTTCAAGACTTCCGCAATCATTTTACCAGTTGCCACACCAAGATCATGTTGGTCAACTACAACTGATGCCAAACCACCTGCTTCTACCATGGCAGTCGCGCTTGGATAGATTGGCTTTTTAGCTGATTGATTGCTTGATACAACTGTTGAAAATGCAGATGCAATGGTGTTGTCGATTGGAACCCAGATAGCATCGACCTTACTAGTCATAACGTTAACTGTTGAAGCAATTTCATTTGTTGAAGGAACTGCAAATGTTTCCACTGTCAAACCTGCTTTTTCAGCATAAGCCTTAAATTCTTCTACCTGTGTTTTTGAATTATCTTCGCTACTTGAGTAAAGGGCTCCGATTGTTTTTACATTTGGTGTAAGAGCCTTAATGAGTTCAACTTGTTGTTGAGCTGGATTGTGGTCAGATACCCCTGTAATGTTTCCACCTGGTTTTTTCAAATCTTTAACCAGGTTAGCTCCGATTGGGTCTGTAATAGCAGCCATGATAACAGGTAGGTCTTTTGTGGCGCTTGCCAAACCTTGAGCAGCTGGTGTTGCAATACCAACCACAAGGTCATTCCCATTTGCAACCAACTGTTTGCTCATTGTCGCAACCTTACTTTGGTCACCTTCTGAGTTCATAAAGTCAATTTTCAACTGATCATCTTTATAGCCTTCTTCTGCCAGTCCATCTTGAATCCCTTTATAAATCAAATCAAGAGATGGATGGCTCACAAATTGAAGGACACCAATTTTGGCAACTTTCTTTTCATTTTTAGCTTCTGGTTTATTCATTGAAGAGTAAATCAAGCTTCCTGCTACTAAGACTGCTAATGCAGCGATAATTCCAATTAAACGTTTATTTTTCATTCTATTTCTCCTTTTATTCCTTTAAAATACTTCACTTATCTAATACTCTTCGAAAATCTCTTCAAACCACGTCAGCGTCGCCTTACCGTACTCAAGTACAGCTTGCGGCTAGCTTCCTAGTTTGCTTTTTGATTTTCATTGAGTATAAACAAGCGACGCCATCGTTTTCTTTCCATACTAACCTCCATCAAAAAAGTCCTCACACAAAAAACTTGTGTGAGGACGTCGATGCGCGGTACCACCTCATTTATAGGGAATTTCCCTATCGCTCTGTCTCGCAATAACGAGATGCACTGTAAGGTGTGCTCACCGAATTTTTATGATTTCAAATTCTAAATACCATTCAGCCCAATTTTCATCATCATCACTTATCTGTTTTCAGCTACCACAGACTCTCTAAAAAGTTTGAATGATTACTTTTCTGAATGGTTAAATTATATCATTTTTCAACTACTTGTCAAGACTCTTTTAGCATTTTTTTGAAAGATTCAAAAACTTCCCCTATAGAAAAGAGGAAGTTTGAAAGACATCAGCCCGAATTACGCAATCCTGTCGCAATTCCGTTGATGGTTGTATGGATTAATTTTTCTTGATCGCTTGATAATTCTCCTCGACGTTGACGTTTAATCAACTCTAACTGGATATAGTTAAGGATATTAAAGTAAGGCATACGATAATCCAAACTTGCTTTTAGATATGGATTTTCAGCCAAGAGTTCATCATATCCTTCGATAGCCAAGATGACTTCCTTGGTAACTTGCCACTCATTTAAAATAGTCTCATAAATTGCTTTTACTTGATCATCTTCGCAAAGTTTGGCATACTCAAAAGCAATATTCATATTTGATTTTGACAAGACCATATCAACATTTGAAAGAAGTGACTGGAAGAAAGGCCAATTTTGGTACATATCTCGTAGAATAGCGATATTTTCTGGATTCTTATCGATAAATTCTTTGAAACTTGATCCAACCCCATACCAGCCAGGGAACATGACACGGCTTTGTGACCATGAGAAGACCCAAGGGATAGCACGCAATCCACCAATTTCAGTAATCGTCTTACGAGCAGCTGGACGAGAACCAATATTAAAGCTTGAAATAGCCTTGATTGGACTTGACTCAAAGAAATAATCATAGAAATGGTCATTACCAAAGACTAAATCACGGTAGATATCATAACTGCGGTCCACTACCTGATCCATAATAGCTTCATAACGATTGGATGTATTGGTATCGCTCTTCTTCTGCGTAATCATACGGTTAATGGCTGCAGATACTAGCATTTCAAGGTTATAGTAGGCAGCGTCTTTATTACCGTATTTATTGCCAATTACTTCACCCTGCTCCGTCAAACGGATACGGTCCTTGATAGACTTAAGCGGTTGAGAGGTGATGGCTTCATAGGTTGGTCCACCACCACGACCGACAGTCCCACCACGGCCGTGGAAGAAGGTAACCTTAACGCCAAATTCATCTCCAATAGCAGTCAATTGTTGTTGAGCCTTGTAGAGGGTCCAACATGATGAAAGGTAACCACCATCTTTATTACTATCAGAGTAACCAAGCATGATTTCTTGGTAGTTATTACGTGAAGCAATCCATTTCTTAGCAAGAGGAAGAGAAAGGTATTCTCTCATAGTTTCTTCTGAGTGGTCCAAGTCCTCAATTGTTTCAAAGAGAGGAACAATTTGGACACGGGCTCTTTCTTTATCAACTAACCCTACTTCTTTTAGCAAGATAGCCAATTCCAACATGTCTGATACGCTGGTTGCATGTGAAATGATGGTCTGACGAATGACATCATCTCCCAACTTATCTTTCAACTTACGGG
>NZ_JBKOTT010000096.1:0-3658 GCF_049737895.1 Streptococcus sp. CL8.13
GTAATGGGAATGGCTGCATCTATGGGAACAGTCATCGCATCAAGCGGAGCAAAAGGCAAACGTTTCATGCTTCCAAATGCTGAATACATGATCCACCAACCAATGGGTGGTACAGGTGGTGGTACTCAACAAACCGATATGGCGATCGCTGCAGAACACTTGCTTAAAACTCGTAACACCTTGGAAAAAATCTTGGCTGAAAATTCAGGTCAGTCAATCGAAAAAGTCCATGCAGATGCAGAACGCGATAATTGGATGAGCGCTCAAGAAACACTTGAATATGGCTTCATTGATGAAATCATGGCCAACAATTCTTTGAACTAATAATTAAAGAAGGCGAACTCGACTGGGTTTGCTTTTTTTGGTATAATAGGGAGAGATTTCTTAGAGAGAGGATTTATCATGTTTGAAAAAGTCAATCGATCTGGCTTGATTATCTATCTTTACTATAATCGTGATGCCAAAAAACTGCAGGATTATGGAGATATTACCTATCATTCCAAGAAACATCGTTACTTACAACTCTATGTTCCAACTCAAGAAGTGGAGCAATTGGTCGGGCGCTTGGGCAAGGAAAAGTTTATAAAAAAAGTCAGAGTTTGTCATATCCAAGAGCTGGAAACACCCTTTGTGGGCAATCTTTATCGAGAGGAAAACGTTATCATCGAAAAAGTTCAAGAAAAGTATTGACAATTTTCTGATAATTCGGTATATTCTTAACATGCTATTTATTTAAGAAATAAGGAGACAAAAAAGATGAAGAAAAAATTTGCCCTATCGTTTGTGGCGCTTGCAAGTGTAGCACTTCTTGCAGCCTGTGGAGAAGTGAAGTCTGGAGCGTCAAACGCTGCTGGTAACTCAGTAGATGAAAAGACAATCAAAATTGGATTTAACTTTGAAGAATCAGGTTCTTTAGCTGCATACGGAACAGCTGAACAAAAAGGTGCCCAATTGGCTGTTGATGAAATCAATGCAGCAGGTGGTATCGATGGAAAACAAATCGAAGTAGTCGATAAAGATAACAAGTCTGAAACAGCTGAGGCGGCTTCAGTAACAACTAACCTTGTAACTCAATCTAAAGTATCAGCAGTCGTAGGACCTGCGACATCTGGTGCAACTGCAGCTGCGGTAGCGAACGCTACAAAAGCAGGTGTTCCATTGATTTCACCAAGTGCGACTCAAGATGGATTGACTAAAGGTCAAGATTACCTCTTTATCGGAACTTTCCAAGATAGTTTCCAAGGAAAAATTATCTCAAACTATGTTTCTGAAAAATTGCAAGCTAAGAAAGTTGTTCTTTACACTGACAATGCCAGTGACTATGCTAAAGGTATTGCCAAATCTTTCCGCGAGTCATACAAGGGTGAAATCGTTGCTGATGAAACTTTCGTAGCAGGTGATACAGACTTCCAAGCAGCCCTTACAAAAATGAAAGGGAAAGATTTTGATGCGATCGTTGTTCCTGGCTACTATAATGAGGCTGGTAAAATTGTAAACCAAGCGCGTGGTATGGGAATTGACAAACCAATCGTTGGTGGTGATGGATTCAACGGTGAAGAGTTTGTACAACAAGCAACTGCTGAAAAAGCATCAAACATCTACTTTATCTCAGGCTTCTCAACTACTGTAGAAGTTTCAGCTAAAGCAAAAGCCTTCCTTGACGCATACCGTGCTAAGTACAATGAAGAGCCTTCAACATTTGCAGCCTTGGCTTATGACTCAGTTCACCTTGTAGCAAACGCAGCAAAAGGTGCTAAAAACTCTGGTGAAATCAAGGATAACCTTGCTAAAACAAAAGACTTTGAAGGTGTAACTGGTCAAACAAGCTTCGATGCAGACCACAACACAGTCAAAACTGCTTACATGATGACCATGAACAATGGTAAGGTTGAAGCAGCAGAAGTTGTAAAACCATAATAGAAAATGTTGAAATAGGGAATGAGCCTTTGACTCACTCCCTGTTTCGATGTTTAATACTCTTCAAAAATCAAATTCAAACTGCGTCAACGTCGCCTTGCCGTACTCAAGTACAGCCTGTGGCTAGTTTCCTAGTTTGCTCTTTGATTTTTATTGAGTATAAGAACTTATAAAAAGTGAGGGAAAACCCTCGAAATTATAAATAGAAAGAGTGAATCTTATGCTCCAACAACTAGTAAATGGTTTGATTCTAGGTAGTGTTTATGCGCTGTTAGCCCTAGGATATACCATGGTTTACGGAATTATCAAGCTCATCAACTTCGCCCACGGTGATATTTATATGATGGGAGCCTTTATCGGTTATTTCTTGATTAATTCTTTCCAAATGAATTTCTTTGTAGCTCTTATTGTAGCTATGTTAGCGACAGCCATTCTTGGTGTCGTGATTGAGTTCCTTGCTTACCGACCTTTGCGTCACTCTACTCGTATTGCTGTTTTGATTACAGCTATTGGGGTTTCTTTCCTATTGGAATATGGGATGGTCTATCTGGTTGGTGCTAATACCCGTGCCTTCCCTCAAGCGATTCAAACAGTTCGCTATGATTTGGGACCAGTTAGCCTAACAAACGTGCAGTTAATGATTTTGGCCATTTCCTTGATTTTGATGATTTTGTTACAAGTCATTGTCCAAAAGACTAAGATGGGGAAAGCCATGCGTGCAGTATCCGTAGATAGCGATGCAGCGCAATTGATGGGGATCAATGTAAACCGTACTATCAGCTTTACCTTCGCTTTGGGGTCAGCTCTTGCGGGTGCGGCTGGTGTTCTGATTGCCCTTTATTATAACTCTCTTGAGCCTTTGATGGGGGTTACTCCAGGTCTTAAGTCTTTCGTTGCCGCAGTACTTGGTGGTATCGGAATTATTCCTGGTGCGGCTCTTGGTGGCTTTGTGATTGGTCTATTGGAAACCTTTGCGACAGCCTTTGGAATGTCAGACTTCCGTGATGCCATTGTTTATGGAATCCTGTTGTTGATCTTGATTGTCCGCCCAGCAGGTATTCTTGGTAAAAATGTGAAAGAGAAGGTGTAAACGATGAAAGAAAATTTAAAAGTTAATATTCTATGGTTACTCCTTTTGTTAGCTGGCTATGGCTTGATTAGTGTATTGGTTTCAGTCGGAGTACTAAACCTATTCTATGTACAGATTTTACAACAAATTGGAATTAATATTATTCTGGCTGTTGGTCTCAACTTAATCGTTGGTTTTTCAGGCCAATTTTCACTTGGTCATGCTGGTTTCATGGCGATTGGTGCCTATGCAGCAGCTATTATTGGTTCTAAATCACCAACCTACGGTGCCTTCTTTGGAGCCATGCTGTTAGGTGCTTTGCTTTCAGGAGCAGTTGCCTTGCTTGTCGGAATTCCAACCTTACGCTTGAAGGGGGATTACCTTGCGGTAGCAACTCTCGGTGTTTCTGAAATTATCCGTATCTTTATCATCAATGGTGGAAGCCTTACAAATGGTGCAGCAGGTATCTTGGGAATTCCTAACTTTACAACCTGGCAAATGGTTTACTTCTTTGTCGTGATTACAACCATTGCAACCTTGAACTTCTTGCGTAGCCCAATTGGTCGTTCAACCCTCTCTGTTCGTGAGGACGAGATTGCTGCTGAGTCAGTTGGGGTTAATACGACTAAAATTAAAATTATCGCCTTCGTCTTTGGTGCTATTACTGCAAGT
>NZ_JBKOTT010000097.1:0-3614 GCF_049737895.1 Streptococcus sp. CL8.13
TATTCCGATACAGTCCTAGACGAGAAATGTGCGAAGCAATTTCACTCTCAGTTGCCACAGACATGGCTTGTGGCGTTGGAAAAGCAGCAAAGAGACCTGGTGTGGCCTTATTTACCGCTACATCCGTCGTCTGGGCTGACAACATGACCGCAACCAGGAGTTCAAAATGATTGGTAAAATCAAGACTAGGCTTGGCATCCGGAAAGAGGGCAATGATTTCTTCTAGCACTTTTCGTGCTCGTTTTTTTGACAAAACCATTATTCGTCTCCATCAAATAGTCCTTGCAAGCCAGCAAAAGGACTGTTTTCTTCTTTCTTGACTGCTTGTTGAGCTTGGTATTCCTCCTCAGTCATGATTTGCCAGTCATTTCCTGAAACAAATCCTTGACCAGCCTCTTCTTCAGCCGTCAAGACCTTGATAGGAATGTTTAGTAGGATATTGTCTGACACGCTCTCAGCAAGGTCAAGTTCTCCATTTTCGATAGGCAAGACCAAATCATCGTCTAAAACTTCCTGATCTAGTTGGTTAGTTGCGCCTTCCATGAAAACTTCCGTTACTGGATAAGATTCAACTAACTCAACTGGTTCCATACTGCGACTTGAAGCAAGAACAATGGTATAAGATAGTTGATAATCTAAGAAATACATACGGTCTTCGTACTGTACTTTCCCAACTGCAAGGATATCTTTTACATCTAAAATTTCTTGATTGCGTGCACGCAGGTCTGCGGCTAGATCTAACGTTTGTTCAAAATGCAAGCCTTCAGACTGCTTACGAATTTCTTGAATATTTAATTTCATACTTCCTCCATAAAGATTTACTCTCTTGATTATACCATGAAAAGCCTACAAATCAGCCCACCAAACTTTGTAATTAAATTTCGATTTTTTAACATATTTACTATGACATTTTTGTTTTTTAGTGCTATACTATAGGCAATAATACATCAGAGCAAGGAGGATGCTCACATGGAAGACAAAGAACTCATTACTAATGCAACCCAACTCCTATCCGAGTTAAATAAAAGTTTCCAAAGCTGCAAACAGGGTAGGGCAGATGATGTTCGACTACAAGAGCTGCTAAACACTACTATAAAAGAGCTCAAAAAAGCGGAAAAGTTGGACAACAGTATCTTAATTGACCTTGAGAAATTTTACCAACGTACCAGTCTTCTGATAGGCCTCGGTAGCCTAAAACTGAACGACCAAGCACGTACCGCTTGGCGCAACTATGACAAGTTCCATTACGAGCATGTTAAACACGTACTAACTCTTTATGGACCTGTTTTCGGATTTTAGAGATTAGAATTGTCGGTTTTCTGTTGACAAAATTTCCTTAAAGTTATAGGATAGAGGTACTAATACTCGGAGGTAAGGGAGACATGAACAACTAAGTCTATCAAATAAAGAACCTTTATTTAGTAGATCTTGTTTTTGTCTCTTTTTGTGTGCTCTTTTTGTACTAGATTTTCTAGTACTTTATCATCTACGAAAATCAAAAAAACTAGAAAGCTATGCTCCTCTTGGGTTGGGTTAGGCAACTCCAAGCTAGTTTGACGAGTTTTTCAACGAGGATAATAGAGTTTTGACAGTGACTTTGGGCTCTACTAGATAAAGTAGAGCTTTTTGTTATGCACTATCGACATTCTAGAAAGGGCAACAATATGATAAAAATCAATCATCTAACCATCACTCAAAACAAAGATCTACGAGATCTTGTATCTGACCTAACCATGACTATCCAAGACGGGGAAAAGGTTGCTATTATTGGTGAAGAAGGAAATGGCAAATCAACCTTGCTTAAAACTTTAATGGGGGAAGCTTTGCCTGATTTCACTATCAGGGGAGACATTCAATCTGATTATCAATCAATAGCCTACATTCCTCAAAAACTCCCCGAGGACCTGAAAAAGAAAACTTTACACGACTACTTCTTTTTAGATACTATTGATTTAGATTACAGTGTCCTCTATCGTTTGGCTGAGGAATTGCATTTTGATAGCAATCGTTTCGCTAGCAACCAAGAGATTGGCAGTCTATCAGGGGGCGAAGCTTTGAAAATTCAGCTCATCCATGAATTAGCCAAACCCTTTGAGATTCTATTTTTAGATGAACCTTCAAATGACCTAGACCTTGAGACGGTTGATTGGCTAAAAGGTCAGATTCGCAAGATGAGGCAAACTGTTATTTTCATTTCACATGATGAGGACTTTCTTTCTGAAACGGCTGATACTATTGTCCACTTGCGACTGGTCAAGCACCGTAAAGAAGCAGAAACGCTAGTCGAGCATTTAGATTATGATCACTATAGTGAGCAGAGAAAGGCTAATTTTACCAAACAAAGCCAGCAAGCTGCTAACGACCAAAGAGCCTACAATAAAACCATGGAAAAACATCGGCGAGTCAAGCAAAATGTAGAAACTGCGCTTCGAGCTACCAAAGACAGTACTGCCGGTCGCCTATTGGCTAAAAAGATGAAAACTGTCCTCTCTCAAGAAAAACGCATTGAAAAGACAGCTCAGTCCATGACCCAAAAACCACTTGAAGAGGAAGAAATTAGACTTTTTTTCTCAGATATACATCCATTACCGGCATCTAAAGTCTTAATCCAACTGGAAAAAGAAAATTTGTCCATCGGAGACCGAATTTTGTCTCAGGGACTACAACTAACTGTCCGTGGGCAAGAAAAAATCGGTATCATCGGCCCAAATGGTATTGGGAAATCAACTCTGTTAGCCAAGTTACAGCAACTTCTTAATGATAAAAGAGAGATTTCGCTTGGTTATATGCCACAAGATTACCATAAAAAACTGCAATTGAATTTATCACCAATAGCTTACCTCAGCAAAACTGGAGAAAAAGAGGAACTACAAAAAATCCAATCCCACCTAGCCAGTCTCAATTTCAGTTATCCAGAGATGCAGCATCAAATTCGCTCTTTATCTGGTGGGCAACAGGGTAAACTCCTGCTTTTGGATTTAGTCCTGCGCAAACCAAACTTTCTCCTGCTAGATGAGCCAACACGAAACTTTTCACCCACTTCTCAACCCGAAATTAGAAAACTCTTTGCCACTTATCCAGGCGGTCTCATCACTGTTTCGCATGACCGTCGTTTCTTAAAAGAAGTCTGTACGAGTATCTATCGTTTAGCAGAACACGGTTTGGAGGTAGTTAATTTAGAAGATTTATAAATTTGCAACATAGCAAAAATCCAGAGACGATCTCTGGATTTCTTTTACATATGTTTTAAACGTTCAATCCGTTCTGAGATAGGTGGATGGGTATAAAAGAGTTTTTGGAACCCTCCCCCTTTCTTAGGATCATTGATATAAAGTGCACTGCTGGCATCATCGACAGGACGACTCATCGGTTTACTATTATCCAACTTACGTAGAGCATTAATCATCCCTTGAGGATTGCGGGTCAACTCGACACTGGAAGCATCAGCTAGAAATTCCCTCTGACGAGAAATAGCTAGTTGCACCAAGGTTGCAGCGAGAGGTGCCAGCACAATTGCAAGTAGGGAAACCACTAGCATAATGATTTCAAGACCATTTCCATCTCGGTCATCGTCGCTTCGTCTGCGACCTGTTCCACCCCACCACATCATACGA
>NZ_JBKOTT010000098.1:0-3611 GCF_049737895.1 Streptococcus sp. CL8.13
ATGCAGTAAGTTATTGTCGTATAGAAATTTATACGCTTTTAGAATAGCTCCAGAACCTTTATAGGTAAACCATTCTAATTTTTGTTCTAGTTCTGTTTTTTGTTTTGAAATAATGATAGAGACAGGTTTTGAGTGACCTAAAAACTTTTCCCAAGATCTCAAGGGTTTTGAGAAGTGACTATCACTATAGAATCTCACTTTTTCTTTGAGATATCCCTTGGTAAAGTTGAGAAGATCTATTTCTGAATGCAACCATTCTTGAATGAAGTAGTGAGCTTTTTCTTTCCTAAGTTCTAACTCCGTTCTTATCCAATTTTCTATATAACGCTTGCTGATGCCGAGCTTCTCAGCACGTTCTAAGCGTTTATCGTAAATTCTAAGTCTTTCATCATCATTGGGTTTTCTCAAATATAAGGTTTGGCCGATTGTTTCATCTCCGTAGGTATTGTAGTAAGTGCTTTTTCCATATATAAAGCGTTTCTTCTGACAAATCTTTAGAAGCTGATTAGGAGTGAAATAGGGTGTTTCATTAAAATCATCTATTGCAATATCAATTCGTCTTACGGAAAACTGATTGTAATTGTAGTAGAGGTTGTTCAGAAACTGTCTTTCGGACAGACTATTTGGATCTAATACCATATCTCTAAAGAACTCGAGTGCCTGTCCTGACATGACAAGCATGTAGGACGACTCTTTCGCTCCATAGTAGATACGGATATTCCCATGATGAAGCTGGCTATCATAGTTATAGTATTTAAGGTTCCCTTTATTCTCAATAAATAGGTCATAGTCAAGAAATAGAATGTCTTCGATTATTTCTCTTGGCGAAAATTCAGTCTTATCAAACTGAATTTGAATCCAGTCAAATACAGAACGTAAATGTTCATTTTTTGCCATAGATTTTGATTCAACTTTTTGCCTAATTTTGCCACCCTAAAAATCTCCGAAACCCTTGGAAATACTGAATTCTTTCGATGGTACACCTAACTTGCAGAGGGTGGTGTTACTACACACCCTATCGGTCAAAAATGGTCCGTCCGCATCTACGCTCATTTTCGGCTTTCTGCCTCATGGCTCAGCCGAAAACTCGCTATTAGCCGAACCTATTTTTTGACCTCTTGTTAACAAACCCTAGTAAGCCGGTTTGCATCGACTCTTCAATATCTTGGATTTTCTTTTTTAGGTTGGAATTCTCAATTTTTATCAGTCGCATTTCTCGCTTAAATTCCTGTTTTAAGGCGCTCAGTTCATCGTAGAGCTCATCTATTACTTGGTTTAGGGATTCATGTTCATTGTCTGCTAGACTCCCAAATACGGCTTGTATAGCCTCTTTTAGACCTATTTCAAGTTTTAGTTTAGCTAACTTTTGAAATTGTCTAAGGTCTTCGTCTGTAAAATCATAGGCAACTGTATAACTTAATTGATGAGTTCTGGGATTTCTACTGATAGGAACTTTAATTTTCTTAAATTCCTTGCCACTTATCTCTTTAATCAGTTGAATCCAATTTTTAAGAGTAGAGGTAGAGTTTAGGCCAGAAATTTGATTGACTAACTCTTTATTGGTCATCTTTTTGTGAAACCTCCGAAATTTTCTTGTGCAACTGAAGAGTTTTCTGTGGTATAATTGTTACATAATATGTTTTGATCTTGGAACGAACGGCACATTTGTTTCAAGATTTTTTATTTTGTCGAATCCTACCTCCTTTATTAAAATTTTTTAAATCGACTACTAGTTACATACGCTTTTACCTCCTTTTATGCTATAATATTCTCAATGGAATATTCAATCTCAAAATAAATATTCCTTATGGAATAATTCTATTTTATACCGTTTAGAATATTTTGTCAAGCTAAAATATACGAATAAGAATATCTATAGGAGAATTATGTATACAGAGGATTATAAATTTTCAGAGAGGTTAAAAACTCTCAGAAAATCAAAAAAGTTAACTCAAGTACAAATATCGGAATTAATTGGAGTTCAACAAGGGACATATTCTCGGTGGGAGAATGGAACGTTAGAACCAGGATTAGAATTCGTTGTGAAATTAGCAAATATCTTTGGGACTACTACAGATTATTTGCTGGGACAAAAACCTTATTCAATTATCAGTAGTTTACCTCTAGAACAATTAGATCTTACCAATATTGCAAACTTTTCAAAGGATGAGTTTGATATTTTGAAACATTCAATAGCAGTTTCGGTGGCAAGAAATAAAATAAAGGCAACAGAACTAAAAGATAGAGTTATAGAAAAAAATCAGTTGTCAGAAAAAGATGCAGAACTTTTGAATAAGATTTTTGAAGAAGTTAAAACTTATTGGGAAAATTAGGAGGACGCTAGTCTTCAAAATTCCCTCCCAAAATGTGTCCAAAATATTGACAGAATTCTAGCTTTTCATTATAGTTCTTATGGAACTTTTTTTCTACAACAAAATAGGCTCCATAATATCCATAGGGGATTTACCCACTACAAATAGTATAGAGCCGGTTTTATTAATGTCCTGCATTTCCTAATAAGTTAACCATGACAACACCAATGATAATCAAAATTAAACCGATAATGCTATAAACATTTAGTGTTTCTTTGAAAATCATTACTGCGATAGAGGATATCAAAACTAAACCGACAGCTGACCATGTTGCATAAGCTATTCCTACAGGAATTTTTTGCATTGCTAGTGATAAGAAATAGAAACAAACGCCATAGCTAAGTAGGGCAGAAACGGTTGGAATAGGCTTTGTAAAACCGTCTGATAATTTCAAAAGGTTAGTTCCCAATATCTCTCCTACAATGGCGATAAAAAGATAAAAGTATGACATGTCTTTAACCTCCTATATGTCATGTTTTTGCTCTAAGAGCTATTATAGCTATCCGTTTTTTATAAATCTTGGCACAAGTCATGAGAATTTGTAGTAAAACTGTGGCAGACACTTTTTCAGAACCAATAGCTGATAAGTTTATTATATCATAAAATAAATTTTAAAAAAAGTCTTGATTTATTTCAATGTCTTGCGTGGTCTCGATTTTACTGGTAAAATTACTTTTAAGAACTTTAAAAAAGAGGTTTCTATATTTGACAAAACAATGACTTGTTGTCCCGAATGTGGGCATCCTTTGGAGAAAAAATTTTTAAAAGATGAGGGAGATATTCCTTATTGTTCACAATGTGCGAGTTTTCGTTTTCCAGTCTTTAATACAGCAATTAGTGCGATTTTATTTAATGAAAAACATGATAAGATTCTCTTGATTAAGCAATATGACATGGCTGAGCATATTTTGCTAGCTGGTTATGTGTCTAATGATATTCACAACCAATTTCTACAATCATTAAAGGCAATTAATTTAGCCTCTCTTATTACGGATATGGGTAATAAAATTGCACAAAACTAGTCCAAAACTCTTTTTAATAAGGAGTATACTTTCTAGCATTTTATAGTTACTAAAAAGTATCTAAACTTTGGAAGTGATACTAAGTTTTAAAAAATATTATGGAAAAAAAGCTTATAAAATCAATATTTCTGAGATTTAAAACTAATAATATTAGACTCAAAATCCAGTGTCCGCAAGGACGTGCCGGTTCGACCCCGGCCGCCGGTATAGTATAGAG
>NZ_JBKOTT010000099.1:0-3536 GCF_049737895.1 Streptococcus sp. CL8.13
ATCAAGGCAGCGCAAGACCACTTGAAAGGGGTAAATGCAGCAACACCAAATCCAGTTCATGATGACGATCACGATGAAGATCATCATGGACACCATCATGATGAAGACCATGATCACGGTTTTGATGCCAATCGTGTCATCAGTGAGGATGAACAAGGCTTTGTCATGTCACATGGAGATCACAATCATTACTTCTTCAAGAAAGATTTGACAGCAGAGCAAATTAAGGCAGCTCAGGATCATTTGAAAACACATCATGATGCAGAGCCTGTAAAACCTCTTGCTAAAACGGTAGAGTCTTTCTCAAAAGATGCTAGCGATGAAGAAAAGATTGCTTATATCTCTAAAACTTATGGTGTTCCACTTGAAACGATTAGAATTTCAAACGGATTCTTTGTCTTTGGAAATCCAGACCAAGCCTACGATCCAACTCATATCCACCCATATGCTGTTCGTAAGGAACATGTTCGTTTGCCACTCCAAACTGGCAATCCAGAACTTGATTTCCTAAACGAACTCTATACCACTGCTTTGCGAGATGGTGTGTCTCCTTATAGCTTACAGGTAGAAAATGGTAGTTTTGTGATTCCTCATGGCGACCATAATCACTACATCAAGGTTCAAACGAAGGGCTATGAAGTAGCTTTGAAAAACAAGATTCCAGCCCTACAATCCAATTATCAACCTGGAGCTTTTGATGAGAAGGCAGTCTTGGAGAAAGTAGATCAACTTCTAGCTGATAGCAGAAGTATCTACAAAGACAAGCCTATCGAACAAAGACAGATTGAGTTAGCCTTAGGTCAGTTTACTGAAAACATGAAGAAACTGGCAACTAACTCTACAGCAGGTTATCTTGCAACACTGGATCTCTTTGATAAGCAATATATCCATATTGATGAAAGTGTCAAACCTGTTGAAACAAGCGCTCTAGATAAGAAATATCAGGCCTTGATTGATAAAATCAATACCTTGGATACAGACTCTTATGGACTTCCTAAGAAAGACCTTCTCGTTCGACTCCAAGAAGCTAAATTGGCTAAAGATGAGGCTGCTTTAGTAGCGGTTGAATCACAACTTCAAGCTCTTCAAGACTTTAATGATCGAACAGGTGTTACAACTGTAGAATACATCAAGTACTTCTACGAACACGTAAATGACGGTCGTTTGAGTGATGAACTTCGAAACAAAGTAGCTCAGTTGACTTGGACTTTGTATCAATCACAATCCTTCCTTAAGGCAGCAGAATTGAACAAATTATTCCCAAGTATCTATCAGGCAAAACAAGAAGTGGAAGAAGCTTTGAAAGCTCAGCCAACTACTGCGAAATCAAGTCAGACAGTTCTAGATACTGAAAAAGTTGATAATCAAAGTGCCAAGACAGCTATTTATGGCTTCTTGAAAGAATTGTATGGAGACTTTATGCCTGAAGAGCATGTCAATCATGTCAGCAAGGAACAAGTAGAAAATCTCTTGAGCAAGGCAACTCAACTCTTAGAGCAAATCCAAGAAGAAGGAATCAGACAATCCTTGGGAGAAGAAGTAGAAAATCTCAAAGCTGCTACAAACAAAGCTGATGCAGACTTGGATGAAGTAAATAGTCAGGTGAAAGATGTCTTGACTCGTATCGCCAGCGCTCTTCAACAAGAGAAAGAAAATGCTGAGCAAGATCCTCAGACACTTGTACTCTATCAAAAACTTTACAATATCCTCATGTCACTTCACGCTTACTTAGAAAACAATAAGGGTTCTGATGAGGACTTTGATAAGGTGGATGCTCTACTAGATCAACTTTCTGCTAAGAGTAAAGATAAGGCTGCTTTACTTGAATTGACAAAAGCTATTCTGGTCTTGAATCAAGAAATCAAGTCAAAATCAAGTGCGAGTGAAGAAGCAAGTCCAGCAACAAAACCTGAATCGAATGCTGATAGCACAAGTGCAGAGAATCAACCAATTGCAAGTACAGCAACCGAAGCACCAGTAGCATCTGAATCTAACAGTGATACTGCCAGTGACGAAAACAAACCAAGCAATACAACAGATTCTAAACCTGCTGAACCAGCTTCAGAAAAGGAAACAACAGAATCTACAACAAGTGCTGGAAATCAAGAAAAACCAGCATAATAAAAAGAAAGGCGAAGTAGCTGAGCTACCTCGTCTTTTTAGTCTTTATAAGCTACGATACCAATGATTGTATCAACTGCACGTTCCATAGTCTGAAGGCTAACGTATTCAAAACGTCCATGCATATTCTCGCCACCAGCAAAGATATTAGGTGTTGGGATTCCCATAAAGGAAATCTTAGAGCCGTCTGTTCCTCCACGGATTGGTTCGATTATAGGAGTGATACCCAGATCTTCCATAACGGCTTTAGCAATGGTAATTGGAGTCATATCTTTTTCAATGACTTCTTTCATATTATAGTACTGATCTGTTAAGTTTAGGGTGACACGGTCGCTACCAAGTTCTTGATTCATCTTATCAGCGATAGACTGCATAGCTGCTTTACGCGCTTCAAAGGCATCTTTTTCAAAATCACGAATGATGTAGCTTGCACGCGCCTCTTCGACACTACCTGTCACATCCATAAGATGGTAGAAGCCTTGGTAACCTTCTGTTAACTCAGGTCGGTCTTTCTCTGGAAGTTGATTATGAAAATCAATTGCTAGCTGAAGAGCGTTGACCATTTGCCCTTTGGCAGTACCAGGGTGGACATTGCGTCCTTGGAAATGCAATTCAGCACCAGCTGCTGAGAAGGTCTCGTACTGAAGTTCACCTAGTGGACCACCATCAACAGTGTAGGCAAAATCCACATCAAAATCATCCGCATCAAATTTATTAGCACCAACACCGATTTC
This sequence comes from Streptococcus sp. CL8.13, assembly GCF_049737895.1. Next base: position 2,856 of record NZ_JBKOTT010000099.1, read on the forward strand.
CTCATCTGGACCAAAACCAACACGAATCTCACAGTGTTTGATTTCGGGATGAGCAGTTAGATATTCAATGGCTGTCATAATCTCAGCAATACCAGACTTGTCATCAGCCCCTAGCAAGGTTGTTCCGTCGGTTGTGATGAGCGTTTGTCCTGGATATTTTTCAAGACTCTTGAAGTCGGCTGGATCTAGTTTAAAACCAGAATTTCCAAGTTCAATCACACCACCATCGTAGTTTTCAATTACCTGGGGATTAACTCCTTCGGCATTAAAGTCAGCAGTATCCATGTGGGAGATAAAGCCAATCTTACGCGTTAAAGATGGATCATTGGCTGGTAAGGTCCCAATTGCAAAACCATTTGGCAGATAATAAACATTTTGCAGTCCAACACGTTTCATTTCAGGGATAAGAACATTGGTTGCGAAGTCAACCTGACTCTGAGTACTTGGAGTAGTAGTAGAGTGTTCATCAGAGCGCGTGTTGACCTTAACGTAGGTTAAGAATCGGTCCAAGAGATTTGGATAAGTCATAAAAAACTCCTTTTGAATTCATTTTTTCCATTGTATCATAGAAAGAAGAGAAAAACAAAAGACAGAAGATTGAGAATGTCCCTATGTTAGCGTTTACTTATTGATGAATTAATGATAAAATAAACTTGATAAAAACATCACAAGGAAGAAGTT
>NZ_JBKOTT010000100.1:0-3467 GCF_049737895.1 Streptococcus sp. CL8.13
ATAACTTTAAAAAACTTTTGGGGCAAGTTTGGGGCTGAGTTTTTCGAGGACACAATTTCCTTTTGAAATCAACTGAAAAAAGCTTCGTCACGCCTGGTGACAAAAGCCTCTAGTTTACTCTGTTTCTTCTTCTATTTCAACTTCGGTAATTTGGACTTTTACCTTGGTAACACGTCCATTTTTCACTTTATCATTGGTTAGGATAAGCTTTTTGTTTTGGCTGACTAATTCATAACTGAGTTTCTCGGTCGTTGGAATGGTCCCAACCCCTGTCAAATAGTAACCAGCGATGGTATCAACGTCATCACTTTCCAGTTCAACATCAAAGTAGTCATTAAATGCATTGAGATTCATGGTACCTTGAACAATATAAGTATCTTCTCCAATTTTATGAACTTCGATTTCAGCCTTATCTGTTTCGTCATCGATTTCGCCAACGATTTCCTCTAAGAGGTCTTCTAGGGTCACCAAACCAGCCATCCCACCGTATTCATCCAGCAAGATTGCCATTTGTCTTTGGGTATTGCGCAGTTCTTTTAACAAGTCATCCACAAAAATAGTTTCAGGAACAAAAAGTGGATCTTGTAAGATTTTCTTCCAAACAATATTGTCAAAACCGTCCACAAAGCCCGCATTAAGGAGACTCTTGGTGTGAATGATTCCAATCACGTTATCCTTGTCTCCATCATAGACAGGGATACGAGAATAATTTTGTTTTAAAATACTTTGGATGATGGTTTGACTATCATCCTGAATATCGACCATAAAGGCATCCGTTCGAGGAACCATGACTTCTCTGGCCATTAATTCGTCCAGTGAAAAGATCCCTTGTAACATCTCAATTTCGTCAGCATCTAGTGTTTCTTCACTATTTGTCAACATGTACTCAATTTCATCACGGGTCATTTTTTCGTCAGCATCATCAAAGGTCATCGGAGTCAAGCGACTCAAGAGATTGGTAGATGCAGATAAGAGCCAAACAAAGGGACTAACTAGTTTCCCCAAACCAATAATAACTGGTGCTGTACGAATGGCCAAGGCATCCTTTAGATTAAGAGCGATTCTCTTAGGATACAATTCCCCAAAAACGATGGAAATATAAGTCAAAAATGCTAAAGATAGAAAACTTGCAACGGCATAAGCTGTTTCACCATTTCCAAGCCAAGAGGCAATTTCTCGTCCTAGAGTTTCTGCCAAACTCGCCCCTGATAAGATCGTAATCAGAGTAATCCCTACTTGAATAGTTGATAAAAAGTGGTTAGGATTTTCTAGTACCTTCAGCAGACGGATATAGCGTCTATCTCCTTCTTCTGCCTTTTGTTCAACACGCGCACGGTTAAGTGAAACCATGGCCATTTCTGTGGCTGAGAAAAAGGCATTTAACACCGTCAAGATAAACAATAAAACAAATTGTAGCAACAAATTCTGACTACTTGGGTCTTCCATAGTTCTTCTCCTAAAATAGTATCTTATCCTTTATTATATCACAAAATATAGTCCAGTACATATTATTTTTCCCATACTCTTCGAAAATCTCTTCAAACCACGTCAGCTTTATCTGCAACCTCAAAACTGTGCTTTGAGCAACCTGCGGCTAGCTTCCTAGTTTGCACTTTGATTTTCATTGAGTATCAGTGTCTATTGTAGCCCTGCTTAAACTAGTAAGAAAGAACTCCTATATCCACAAGTGACATAGGAGTTTATGTTATATTTTACTGAGTAACAGTCACTTCTCCAGTTCGGTAATCCAATTGAAGCCCTTTTTGAACATTGGGAACTAGAACATTAAATTCCAACTCTCCGTCTGAAGACTTGGCTTCAATCTGTGAAGCTGAAGGAACCAAATCCTCATTCGAAGCGTAGTAAAGGGTTACACGGTAACGGACACGCTTGTTTTTATCCAAGGCCTTACGTACCATACTTTCATAGTAGTTTTGACCAGTCGAATCCTCGGCTTGCGCCTGATTTGCCCAGGCCGTTTGAACAGCAATGTTTTTAGGATTGCTTGTCGAGGCATCAAAACCATCCAAGCCACCGATTAAGGCATAGCCTAACAAGTGACCTCTATCAACCGCATGGGTATAAGTACCCTTTAGATTCTTAACCTGATGCCAGCCTGGAGGAGTCCATGAAGTCGAACCATTCCCAGTTTCTTCACGATTCTTGTACTGACGAGTAGCCTTAGACAAGAGGGCATTAGCTACGGTTGGTACCGTTTCCTTGCCCACTGTCTTTGTTTTATTATCAGCATAAGGCTTACTTGAAACCTTGGCATCTAGATTTGTTTTATTACCATTGACGATAAAAGCACCTGAGCCATTCCACTCCAGGCTCCCTTTTATTTGACTCTTGACCGCGTCTGTTAAAACACTCTCTGCCAATGCTTGACTAGGAGCTTCAGACGCTTGTTTTTTCTGACTAACCTTTGTTTTAGGACTATTAGCTGTCGACTGCATCTGCTTGATATAATAGCTTCCCGCAGATAAGAGTAATAACACTAGCAGTCCAATCAGTGTCTGTCTTGTTTTTTTATCCATTTTTCTCCTTATCTCTAGAAAAAGACTGGTTCTCCAGCCTAATTTCCTGTAAATTTATGAATCAATTCCTGCCATTTTGCTGGAGACAGGATAGCCCATGGATCTTGACCCTTGCCCAAGATTCCATAGCCTACCATTAAACCGATTCCTAGGGCTAGAGCACCTAAAAACAGTACCAAAATGACCAGAAGTAAACGCTTGATTACGTAGCTTGATTTCTTATTCATCTTCATCACTTGCCTCAATCCTCTGAATATTAGCACCTAGCTGCGCTAACTTCTCATGGAAACGGTAGTAACCTCTATCCAAGTGAACCAATTTACCAACTACAGTTTCTCCTTGTGCTACCAAACCTGTCAAAATCAAGGCAGCGCTGGCACGAAGGTCAGTTGAAAGAACTTCTGCCCCCTGCAAAGGTTGACCACCAACAATACGAGCTGTATCACGGATAATCTCAGAGTGCAAGCCCATGCGACGCATTTCTTCTAGATGTTGGAAACGATTTTCGAAAACTGTCTCCACCATAGTTGATTCCCCTTTTGCGACGGTCATCAAGGCTGTAAATTGAGCCTGCATATCTGTTGGAAATCCTGGGTGGGGCAAGGTTTTCACATGAACAGCTTTTAGATTTTCTAGTTGAGAGCGAACTCGAATCCCTTCAATCTCCTCTGTCACTTCCACTCCCATTTCAAGCAATTTGGCAATCAAGGGACGGTTGTGCTCCCAGACAGCGTCTTTAATCAAGATATCACCACCAGTCATGGCAGCAGCTACCATAAAGGTTCCTGCTTCGATACGGTCTTGGACTACATTGTGAGTCGTACCATGAAGTTTCTCAACACCGGTAATGGTAATGGTCTCTGTACCAGCACCCTTAACCTTAGCTCCCATTTCATTGAGGAGAATGGCTAGGTCAACAATCTCAGGCTC
>NZ_JBKOTT010000101.1:0-3366 GCF_049737895.1 Streptococcus sp. CL8.13
CAACGAAATCGCTCCGACTGTTCTCTTCCAAGCAGGCAAAGATGACTACTGGACTTCTACCAAGACTAATATCGAATCCCTAGCAAGCGCCTTCGGTGAAACTGGTACACAGAAAGCCAAGGAAGAATTGGCCAAGCTAGACAAGAACATCCAAGAAGTCGCTACTAAAAATGAAAGCTCTGACAAAAAAGCCCTTGCCATCCTCCTCAACGAAGGAAAAATGGCTGCCTTTGGTGCCCAATCTCGTTTCTCTTTCTTGTACCAAACCTTGAAATTCAAGCCAACTGATACTCAATTTGAAGATTCTCGCCACGGACAAGAAGTCAGCTTTGAAAGTGTCAAAGAAATCAATCCTGACATCCTCTTTGTCATCAACCGTACCCTTGCCATCGGTGGGGACAACTCTAGCAACGATGGCGTCCTAGAAAATGCCCTTATCGCTGAAACTCCTGCCGCTAAAAATGGTAAGATTATCCAACTAACACCAGACCTCTGGTATCTAAGCGGAGGCGGTCTTGAATCAACAAAACTCATGATTGAAGACGCACAAAAAGCTTTGAAATAAGCAACTTCAAACTCAACTAACAACTTTACATGATAAACCGCATCCTATCAAGCTCACTCAAACCTGATAGGATGCGGTTTTATTATTTTATTAAAATCTTTTACCTAACCTCATTCCCCTTCTTGATTTCGTTTGAGGGAAAAATGGTCTGGAACAGGGTCCTTACCTGTTTTCGACCAGGGATGGCAACGTAAAATCCGAGCCAAGCCCATCAAAACACCCTTGAAGCCATGTTTTTCAATAGCCTCAATCATGTAGTTGGAACAAGTCGGCTCAAAGCGACAAGAGGGTGGAAAGGCTGGTGAGATAAACCGTTGATAAAAGCGCACAGGCGCTATTAAAATTCGTTTCATTATTTCTTGGTTACAGCCATGGTATGTAGTTGGCTGATTTCTTTTTTGTTAAGGCGACGCGATTCACCTGGACGGAGACCTGTCAAGTCTAGGTGTCCAAAACGAGTTCGAGACAACTTATCTACTTGGAGACCGACAGCTTCAAACATCTTTTTAACCTGATGGTTACGCCCTTCATGGATGGTCAACTGCACCACAGAGCGGTTTTTAACTGGATCCACTTTGAGAATCTCATAGACAGCCGGTTTGGTTTTCTTTCCATCAATCTCAAGTCCACGGGTCAAGGGGCGCAGATTATCCTTATTGGCCACACCTTTAACACGCGCGACATAAACCTTGTCAATCTCATTACGAGGGTGAATCATCTCATCCGTAAAATCCCCATCATTGGTCAAAATCAAGACTCCTGATGTATCCCAGTCCAAACGACCTACAGGGTAGATGCGCTCTTTGACATTGGGCAAGAGGTCGACAACCGTCTTGCGACCCTTGTCATCTGTCACACTGGAAATGACACCGCGTGGTTTGTTAAGTAGATAATAGACCTTTTCTTCGTTGTAGATAGGCTGACCTTCAACTTCGACCTTGTCACCAGACTTGATGGTCGTTGCTAGTTCACGTACCACCTGGCCGTTGACCGTCACCAAACCTTGCTTGATCAGCTCTTCTGCTTTTCTCCTACTGGCCACACCTGCGTGGGCAATATACTTATTGATTCTCATCTTCTTCTATCCTTTCACCAAATAATTGGCTTTCTTGGGCTTGAATCTCAAGCTCATCAATCACTGGTAATTCTTCTAAATGGTTTATCCCCATGTAATCTAGGAAATAATCTGTAGTCACATAGAGGTTGGGGCGCCCCAACACTTCTTTTTTCCCGTCTTCCTTTATCAGGTCAAAAGCCTGCAACTTTGCCAAGGCCCCACTCGAGTTGACCCCACGGATGGCATCAATTTCTATTCGTGTGATAGGCTGTTTGTAGGCAATGATGGACAAGGTCTCAAGAGCTGCCCGAGACAAGCTCTGGTTGATAGGTGCCTTAGAGTATTCCTTCAAAATCTCTACAAATTGAGGCTTGGTCACCAATCTATAAGCTCCCCCTGTCTCAATCAGAGCCAAACTGGAATCTGGGTCCTTTTCATACTTCTGGGCTAATTTTTCTAAACTCTGTTGGATGCCTGTCGGTGGCAGAGAGAGGAGTTCAGCTAACTGGCGGACTCTAATCCCATCTTCACCCGCTACAAACAAGAGCGCTTCTATTTTTGCTAAAGTACTCATCTTTCCTCTCTATCAAGTCTAGCTTTGGGCCACTTGACTTTCTTCCTTCTTTTCCATGAGATAGATATCTCCGAAACTCTCCTCTTGCACAAGAATCAGCTCCTGGGTTTTGATTAACTCTAGGGTTGCCAAAAAGAGGGTGATAACCTCTTGGACATTCTGGGCTTCCTTGAACAAATCCTGCAAGCGCAATTGATCTCGTCCAGCCAAGGACTCTTTCACGATAACCATCATGTCCTCAATCTTATACTCATCCCGCAGGATAGTCGTATGATTCTGTTCAAACTCCTCTTTTTTCTTGGCTAGGATATTTGAAAAAGCCAAAAAGAGGTCAATGGTCGTCTTGTCATGCACAAGCTCCGCATCTTCGTAAATCAATTCTGTCGGCGCTTTGGAATAGTGCTGGGCCCGTTCTTGGTGCTTGGCTTCCAAGTGTTCACCCAAGAGCTTGAATTTGCGGTATTCTTCGATTTGGGAGAGAAGATCCTGCTCTAGGTCATCTTCCAAATTTGTCACTTCTGCTATCTTTGGCAAGAGCTTGCGACTCTTGATCAACATGAGCTGACTGGCCATGACCATATACTCTCCCGTCACTTCCAGACGCATGGCCTGCAGGGTTGAGACATAGGCTAGATATTGTTCGATGACTTCCGTAATGGGCACATCGTAGATATCCATCTGGTACTTAGAAACAAGGTGCAAGAGCAAGTCCAGGGGCCCTTCAAAATCTTTTAATTTAATATCCATTATCTATATTTTTCTAAGGTCAGGACTGTTTTTAATCCTAATTTTTTTGCAATTTCGTACAAATCGACCTTGTTTTCAATTTGTCGTAGAATGAACTGTTCCCGCAATGCTTGGGCTGATAAGGCTGGAAAACCTTTCTCCTTGACAAAAGCTTCTAACTGACGAAAGGCCCACTGACGGGAATAAGCTTTCCCTCCCCTTTCAAAGAGATAGGTCTGCCCCATCAAGGGTTCCAATTCTGAAAGCAAGGTCGTGGGAATGGTGACAATCCTCTGTTGGGAAGCCTTCTTGATTCGCAACACCTGAAAGTCCAGATTGATATCCGCAACCTTGAGAGCTAAAATCTCACTCGGCAAGAGGCCCATTTCTAGGATTAAGAGCGCTAGCAAGCGACCCTCTGGATAGTCGCTTTCCTGCCAAAAA
>NZ_JBKOTT010000102.1:0-3296 GCF_049737895.1 Streptococcus sp. CL8.13
CGCCTTTTCTTATCCTACATACGAAGAAGTTTACCGTCATGTCTTTGTTCACACAGCTGCAGAAAATAGCGGATGGATTGTTTACGAGATTCACGGGGGGCCAGAACATCTATTGGTAGTATTCAATGCCAAGGGAACTTCCTTATACTTTGAAAATGCAGGAAATCTAGAAATGCTTGTGACCAATAGTCGTTCGAAACAAGAAAATGTCATTGATGATACTAGTGTCGCAGTGCTAAAAGTACTCTCTTAAATGCATAAACTAAAAAGGGTTAGATTGTCTAATCCTTTTTATCATTTATAAGTTTTCAATGAAGATTAGAATCAAGTTTCAAATAGTTTGAAAAACCAAGCTTGTGAAAATAATCTCAAAAAAATTGCAAAAAGGGTTGTAATTTTCTGAAAATTTGGTAAAATATATCTTAATCATTTTCAGGAGGACGAGAATTTGACAAGATATCAGAATTTAGTAAATGGAAAATGGAAATCAGCTGAAAAAGAAATTACGATTTATTCACCAATAAACCAAGAAGAATTAGGGACTGTTCCAGCTATGACTCAGGCAGAAGTAGATGAGGCTATGAAAGCTGCGCGTGCAGCCCTGCCAGCTTGGCGAGCTTTATCAGCAGTTGAACGTGCGGCTTATTTGCACAAAACAGCAGCTATTTTAGAACGTGATAAGGAAGAAATTGGTACTATACTTGCCAAAGAAGTGGCAAAGGGAATTAAAGCAGCTATTGGAGAAGTGGTGCGTACCGCAGACTTGATTCGCTATGCTGCTGAGGAAGGTCTCCGTATCACTGGACAAGCAATGGAAGGTGGCGGTTTTGAAGCAGCAAGTAAAAATAAATTGGCCGTTGTTCGTCGCGAGCCAGTTGGTGTCGTGCTAGCTATTGCTCCCTTTAATTATCCAGTTAATTTATCTGCTTCTAAAATTGCACCTGCCTTGATTGCAGGGAATGTAGTCATGTTTAAGCCACCAACACAAGGTTCTATTTCTGGGCTCTTGCTGGCTAAAGCGTTTGAAGAAGCAGGGATTCCAGCTGGTGTTTTCAATACCATTACGGGTCGTGGTTCAGAAATCGGGGATTATATCATTGAGCACAAAGAAGTCAACTTCATCAACTTTACAGGCTCAACTCCTATCGGAGAACGTATTGGTCGTTTGGCTGGTATGCGTCCTATCATGTTGGAGCTTGGTGGGAAAGATGCAGCCTTAGTACTAGAAGATGCAGATTTGGAACATGCTGCCAAGCAAATTGTTGCGGGTGCCTTTAGCTATTCAGGTCAACGTTGCACAGCCATTAAACGTGTTATTGTTATCGAAAGTGTAGCAGATACACTAGCTGCTTTGCTTCAAGCAGAGGTTACTAAATTAACAGTTGGCGATCCATTCGACAATGCTGATATCACACCAGTTATCGACAATGCTTCAGCAGACTTTATTTGGGGCTTGATTGATGATGCACAAGAAAAAGGTGCTCAGGCTCTTACACCAATCAAACGCGAAGGCAATCTTCTATGGCCAGTGCTTTTTGACCAAGTTACAAAAGATATGAAAGTGGCATGGGAAGAGCCATTTGGTCCTGTTTTACCAATTATCCGTGTGGCTAGTGTAGAGGAAGCCATTGCCTTTGCCAACGAATCTGAATTCGGCCTTCAATCCTCAGTCTTTACAAATGATTTCAAAAAAGCATTTGAAATTGCTGAAAAACTTGAAGTGGGTACAGTTCATATAAATAATAAAACCCAGCGTGGTCCAGATAATTTCCCATTCCTTGGTGTCAAAGGTTCTGGCGCTGGAGTGCAAGGAATTAAATATAGTATTGAAGCGATGACAAATGTCAAATCCATTGTTTTTGATGTGAAATGAAATGTAAAATCAGGAAATTCGTTTCCTGATTTATTTTTTTACTTAAAATTATATTTTTGTTAGCTAAATAACGAACTTTATGATAGTATTATAAAAAAACAATTCGTTTTCAAAGCGTTTCTGAAAAATTCTTGATTTACAAGTGAACACATCAGTGAATTTGTTGAAGACTTTCAAAAGATTTTTTTGCAAATTCCGTAATTTACTTGAATCTTCCCTAAAAAGGTAGTATAATAAATCTATAGAAAACGCTTACAGAAATAGGAGGGTGTATGGATAAGAATAATGCTTTAGAAACCTTTATGACAGGTGAAAATTTTCACCTCCAGCACTATCTGGGAGCTCATAGGGAAGAAAAAAATGGAGAGTATGGCTATACTTTTCGTGTGTGGGCGCCTAATGCTCAGGCTGTTCACTTGGTAGGGGATTTCACCAATTGGGTTGAAAATCAAATTCCGATGGAACGGAATGAATTTGGAGTCTGGGAAGTCTTTACCAGTCTTGCTCAAGAAGGCCAAATTTATAAGTACCATATCACGCGTGCAAATGGTCATCAACTGATGAAGATTGACCCTTTGGCTGTTCGATATGAGGCACGACCTGGTACTGGGGCTATTTTAACAGATATTCCAGAAAAGAAATGGAAGGATGGCCTCTGGCTAGCCCGTAGAAAACGCTTGAGCTTTGAAGAGCGTCCTGTTAATATTTACGAGGCTCATGCTGGCTCTTGGAAGAGAAATCCTGATGGCAGCCCCTATAGTTTTGCTCAATTGAAAGATGAACTCATTCCTTACTTGGTTGAGATGAATTATACTCACATTGAGTTTATGCCCCTGATGTCTCACCCACTAGGTTTGAGTTGGGGCTATCAGCTTATGGGTTACTTTGCTCTAGAGCATGCCTATGGTCGTCCTGAAGAATTTCAAGATTTTGTTGAGGAATGTCACTTAAACAATATAGGTGTTATTGTAGACTGGGTACCTGGTCACTTTACTATCAATGATGATGCCTTGGCCTATTATGATGGAACACCGACTTTTGAATACCAAGACCATAATAAGGCTCATAACTACGGTTGGGGAGCACTTAATTTTGACCTTGGAAAGAATGAAGTCCAGTCTTTCCTGATCTCTAGTATTAAGTTCTGGATTGATTTTTATCATTTAGATGGTATTCGCGTAGATGCCGTTAGCAACATGCTCTATCTTGACTACGATGATGCTCCATGGACACCTAATAAAGATGGTGGCAATCTCAACTATGAAGGTTATTATTTCCTTCAACGCTTGAATGATGTGATTAAACTAGTTCATCCTGATGTGATGATGATAGCGGAGGAAAGTTCATCAGCTACTCAGATTACTGACACTAAGGATTCAGATGGTCTTGGCTTCGACTACAAATGGAATATGGGTTGGATGAA
>NZ_JBKOTT010000103.1:0-3275 GCF_049737895.1 Streptococcus sp. CL8.13
TTATTTTCCAAATCCTGACCAAAATGGGCAATTTCCAAGGCACGCATCGCACGACGACGATTAAACTGGGGAATCTCAAGGTCTGCTTGCTCCACCAAATGGGCTAATTCCTCATCTGAATATGGCTCCAAACTAGCTCGATAAGCTAAAATCTCCTCATGAGGAGTCTCACCACCTAGGTGGTAGCCTTCAAGCAAGCTCTGGATATAAAGCCCAGTCCCACCAGCAATAATAGCTAGCTTGCCACGGCTTTGAATATCCTCAATAGCCTTCTTAGCTTCTGAAACAAAATCAAAAGCCGAGTAAGACTCGGTTACCTCTCTAACATCGATTAAATGATGAGGAACAGCTGCCTGCTCTTCTGGACTAGCCTTAGCCGTCCCTATATCCAGACCTCGATAGACTTGCTGGCTATCTCCACTAACCACTTCGCCATTAAAACGCTTTGCAACTTCGATGGCAAGGGCTGTTTTTCCAACTGCAGTCGGTCCAACAATCACAATTATTTTTGTTTTCATCTTTTTTCCTTGAAAAATTCCCATTTTTTCGTTACTATTATTATAACACAAAAAGGTCAGTCAGAAAAATGTGACCTCTTGAGGGGGCTGGCTGATTAAGAAGATAAAGGAGGAAGACTCATGGCTAAAGGATTCGCTAAAGGTCTTGTAACAGGTGTCGCAGGAACTGTCGCTGCAGTCGCAGGTGCAGTATACGCATTTAAAAAGAAAGTGATCGAACCAGAAGAGCAAAAAGCAGCTTTCATCGAAGAAAACCGTAAAAAAGCAGCTCGTCGCCGCGTATCACGTTAAGAAACAAAAGAAGTTGGGATTTATTTTCTCAACTTCTTTTTTCTATTCTTTTAAATAGCTAGGTCAAACTTCAACTGTGGCTTGACAGGGTCATAATCCACCAACTCAAAGTCCTCTGCTTTAATATCAAAAAAATTGGTCTTATCTGGCACATTCAAGACCAAACGTGGTTGGCAGTTTGATGGCTCACGACGGAGCAATTCCTGAGCTTGTTCAAATTGATTGTCATAGATATGGAGATTGTTGATGAAGTAGAAGAACTTCCCAACCTTCCAGCCGAAATGCTTGGCAATCATCATTTGAAGAGCCACGTACTGCATAGCATTGATGTGGTGGGCCACCAACATGTCATTCGAACGCTGGGTCAAGGTCGCATCCAGATAGATTTCTCCATCTACACGGCGGACATCAAACATGGTCTGAAAGGCGCATGGGAGTAGTCCTTCTGTTTCTTCGAAAGCTTGGTAATCCCAGAGCGAAATGATATTGCGACGGTTCCAAGGGTTGACTTCCAACTGCTTGAGAAGCTTATTGATAATGTCGTGTTTCTTAACAACAGCACCATAGCGCTCACCAATGGTTCCCGTATTTCCCACTTCCCAGTCATTCCAGTAGTGAACATTGTACTTGTCATTGAGAACTTCTAGGCTATTAGACTGGTCTTGGTAGATCCAGAGAACTTCTTTGATAGCTGATTTGATTGCAATGGGACGCAAGGTTGTAATGGGGAATTCCCCCTTGGCCAAGTCATACTCTGCAAAGGCACCCGTTACGTACTTAGAGTTGGCAACTGTCCCATCCTTGTACTTGGGACGTGCTTGCTCTGAGAAAACACCTTCCTTTAGAATGCGTTCAATATTCTCTTTAAAAATCGTATCTGATTTTGTCATTTACTCTCACCTCATTTATTTCCTAACTAGTATAGCATAAAAAAAGAAAGGAGGAAAATCACTCGCTTCTGGAAAGCAATTTTCTCCTTTTTCTATTTTATTGCAATACAAGTGATGCTGCTCCGATAACTCCAGCGTCATTTCCTAGAGTTGCAAGAGCTAGTTTAGTAGTTGTGCGTACTTGTGGGAAGGTATTTTCATCGTAGACTTTTTGAACACCTTGTAGAAGGAATTCTCCCGCAGCTGATACACCACCACCGATAACGATTGTTGATGGGTTTAGGATTGAGCCAATGTTAGCACAAGCGATTCCCAAGTAACGTGAGAAGTTACGGTAAACAATCAAAGCAAGATCGTCTCCTTCTTTTGCCAAATCAAAGACAGTCTTAGCGGTTACTTCTTCTCCATTATCAATCAAGCGTTTCAAGGCTGCATCGCCTTCGTATTCATCGGCATAGCGACGAGTCAAGTTGACAATCCCTGTTGCTGAAGCAACTGTCTCAAGGCAACCTTTCTTACCGCAAGTACATGCGATTGGTTGATCAAAGTCAACAGTGATATGACCAAGCTCACCTGCTGCACCAGCAACACCGTGAAGCAATTTTCCTTCTGCGACGATACCACCACCAACACCTGTACCAAGTGTCATAAAGACAACATCTGGTTGGTTATCACCAGCACCCATCCAACGTTCACCAAGAGCTGCTACGTTGGCATCATTATCGATGAAGAATGGAATGCCCAAGGCTTTTTCAATTTTTTCTTTAATTGGTTGAAGAGTTTTCCAGTTGAGGTTGTAGGCACCGATAACAGTTCCTTTTTCACGGTCAACCACACCTGGTGACCCCATTCCAATACCTTGGAAGTCTGCTGCTGCCAATCCAAGCAAGTCCAAGCGATGCTGAATAGACTCAATCATATCATCAACGATATGACTTCCCTCATCCAAAATGTTAGTCTTAATAGACCATTTTTCTTGGATTTCTCCTGCAGTTGTCAAGATTGCAAATTTGATAGAAGTTCCACCAAGGTCAATCCCAATAATCTTTTGACTCATCATATTCTCCTTTTTCATTATGAATTAACTGAAAATGCTTACAGTACTAGTATAACAAAATCTAATCGTTTATGCAAAGGTTTGCATTAACTTTCTGGATTTTATCCTGACTTATGGTTTCCAGAGACCTGAAGCATCTACATAGTAACGGCCTCCATCAACTCGCTCATTTTTAGCCATTTTACCATCTGATTTCAAATAGTAATTTCCTTGCCATGTACTATAAGCATAAGAACCATCTGATTTCAAATAATACCAAGCTTGATAGGAAGCATCATAAATCCATTCGCTCTGTGCCACTCTACCATCCGCTTTCAGATAATAGCTTCCCTGCCATGCATTTTTTACTGGATTTCCATTTCCATCAAAATAATACCATGCACCATCCTGCTTAACCCAGCCACTTGTTGTTGCTGAACTTGTATTGTTTTGAGCCGAAGTTGATTGCTTTGCTTTGAAAGCACCTTTTGGGGCATTTTTCAATTCACAAGCCACACCATCATGATCGCGGTCTAACTT
>NZ_JBKOTT010000104.1:0-3176 GCF_049737895.1 Streptococcus sp. CL8.13
CAGAGGTAAATGAGGAAATTCCAGCAACTCTTCAAAATGAAACACTTGTAACTCCTATCGTTGGTGACGTTGTTGCTCTTGCTGATGTTAATGACCCAGTATTCTCAAGTGGAGCTATGGGACAAGGTATCGCTGTGAAACCAAGTCAAGGTGTGGTTTATGCACCAGCTGATGCTGAAGTTTCAATCGCCTTTCCAACAGGACACGCTTTTGGTTTGAAAACAACTGATGGTGCTGAAGTTTTGATCCACGTTGGTATTGACACTGTGTCTATGAACGGTGAAGGTTTTGAAGCAAAAGTTGCTCAAGGTGATAAGGTGAAAGCTGGCGATATTCTTGGAACATTTGACTCAAACAAAATCGCTGCAGCTGGTCTTGATGATACAACAATGGTTATCGTTACAAATACAGCTGACTACGCTTCAGTAGCTCCAGTCGCAACAGGTTCAGTTGCGAAGGGGGATGCTGTGATCGAAGTGAAAATCTAATCAATCCTCTCTAATGTGAAAACGAACAAATGACATGTTTGTTCGTTTTTGCTTGAATGGTAAGATTTACAGAGGAAAATCTAAAAAATAGAGAAATTTAGACTTTCGAAATATGCTATAATAAAGAAAATAAAAACAAGAGGTTTATCATGACAAAATTATATGGAAGCTTGGAAGCGGGCGGTACAAAGTTTGTCTGTGCTGTCGGTGATGAAAACTTTAACGTTGTAGAAAAAACACAATTTCCAACAACAACTCCAATCGAAACAATCGATAAAACCATTGAGTTCTTCTCAAAATTCGACAACCTTGCTGGTCTTGCAGTTGGTTCATTTGGGCCGATTGATATTGATAAAAACTCAAAAAATTATGGCTTTATCACAACGACTCCAAAACCAAACTGGGCAAATGTGGACTTGCTTGGTGCCCTTCGTCGCGCCCTCAACGTGCCAATGTACTTCACAACAGACGTAAACAGCTCTGCTTATGGTGAAGTGGTTGCCCGTAACAATGCTGGTGCTCGTATTGAAAACTTGGTTTACTACACAATCGGTACTGGTATCGGTGCAGGTGTTATCCAACGTGGTGAGTTTATCGGTGGTGTGGGTCACCCTGAAATGGGTCACTACTATGTGGCTAAACACCCAATGGATATTGAAAAAGAATTCAACGGTGTTTGTCCGTTCCACAAAGGATGTTTGGAAGGCTTTGCGGCTGGACCAAGTCTTGAAGCTCGTACAGGTATTCGTGGTGAAAATATTGAACTCAACAGCTCTGTCTGGGATGTTCAAGCCTACTATATCGCTCAAGCTGCGGTCAATGCTACAGTAACTTTCCGTCCAGACGTAATCGTCTTTGGTGGTGGGGTCATGGCTCAACAACACATGCTGGACCATGTCCGTGAGAAATTTACAGCTCTTCTCAATGGTTACCTACCAGTACCAGATGTGCGTGACTACATCGTGACGCCAGCAGTCGCAGGGAATGGTTCTGCCACACTTGGAAACTTTGTTCTTGCAAAAGAAGTTTCAAAATAAAGAACAAAATCCGCTTGGGAAACCAAACGGATTTTTTATATGTCAAAGCATTTGCCAGAAAAAGTCGATAATATAGGTCAGACCGTAGGTATAAACCACGAGGGTAAAGGGTTTGGTCAGAACGATGATGATCATATAGCGCTTGAAGCTCATCTTGGTCAGGGCGGCCAGCATACAGAGAAAGTCAGCCGGACTAATCGGCCAAATCATCATAAAGATAAAGAAACGGTCAAAACGATTGCCCTTATCCAACCAGCCGATATACTTGTCATAGGTGCGCTTGCTGACGACAGACTGGACAAAGGCAGCTCCGTAGAGACGCACCAGATAAAAGATAATGGCACAGCCGATCACGATGCCGATATAGTTGTAGATAGTCCCGATGATGTGCCCGTAGATAAAGACCCCAGCCACAGAGGTCAAGGCCCCAGGAATGATAGGGACGACCGTTTGTAAAATCTGTAAAAAGATAAAGAGAGGTGGCCCCCAGATACCTGCCTGCTGGATAAAGGCAGAGAGGGTTTCCTTAGACTGTAAAATCCCAGCCTGATAAG
Organism: Streptococcus sp. CL8.13; assembly: GCF_049737895.1. The sequence continues at coordinate 2,080 of NZ_JBKOTT010000104.1, forward strand.
CCCAAATACAGAAAATCAAACTGCCAACCCCACCGACAATCGATGAGATATTGATAACTTGCTGCAAAAGGGGAGAAACAGCTTTCATTTGTTTATCCTGTGACATGTAAACTCCTCATAGATAGTATAATTCTACTATACCATATTTTGGAGGAGAAAGGGGGAATGAGTCTTTTTGATGAGAAATAGATGAGAATACAGGTCTTCGAGACTTAGAATAGGCTTCCGTCCTAAAGTTTATATGTATTCTAAGTCTCGAATGATTGTAATTCCATAAATTTACAAGTATTCTACGTTTCGAATAGCTTATCTGAGAAAATTTTGTGGTCTTCTAGCTTTCGAATAGTTATCTTTCCTAAAGTTTATATGTATTATAAAGCTCGAAAAGGTAAAATCTAAAAATAGTAAGAGTCTCTATCTAATGTACGGAGTGTATGTCTAGTCAGATAGGGATTTTTGATTTTAGAAATGTCTGATTTGTCCTGAAAAGTACATTTTGGATGGAAATAATGACAGTTGAGCGGATGGGGGTTAAAATGGTTTGGAGAACTGTTAGAATGGTTGTATCAACTCAAAGGAGAAAAATTGATGAAGAAAGTTAGAGATGATGAGGAGAGTGTACTATGGTCACTTCTTGTAATTGGAATTGCATTGTTGGTCTGTGTATTGCTTCAAGTTTATGTAGGAAAGGATAGACCTTTGATTCAACCTGTTAGACACGGAAGTATTGTAAAAACAGATCAAAAACAGGTCTATCTTCCAGAACTAATCCAGTCTTGGTTTGATAAAGAAGAAAATAAATGATTCGTTAAATAGAAAGGATATCATCATGACAAAAACATACGCTATTCGCCCGCTTAGTTACAGCAACTTTACCAATCGTGAGTTTGAAAGCCTGATGATGGATACTCATCAAAGTCTGGCTACTTTTTCTAAGGCAAACAAGGATGAGGCTATGTATGCCAAACATTTGGACCCCTTCAAGACCAAGCTGGATGATTTTCAAGCTCAACTTGCGGCGGTGGAGACGAAAGAGTCTAGTAATCTGACAGAAGTCGATCGCAATCGAGATAGTGCCTTGGTGGGTCTCTTTACCC
>NZ_JBKOTT010000105.1:0-3173 GCF_049737895.1 Streptococcus sp. CL8.13
TCACGGTCTTGTCCAGAAACTGTAGGAGCAGGATTTGTTGCAGGTTTAACCGCATCTTCTGTTTCTTTCTTAGATTCTGGTTTTGCTTGCACTTCTTCTTTTGGCGCTACCACTTGGTCTTTATCAGCTACATTCACTTTTTCTGGAGAGCTTGTAGCATCCAAGCTTGCTTTAGGTGTTGAGTCTACCTGTTCTGAAGGGAGAGCTGTATCAACTGCTTCTTTGAGAAGTTCTACTGGTAAGTAACTCTTTTCACTCACCGAAGCAGCGTCTGGCACAACTTGAGCAGGGGTCGGATTGACCACATCGGCACGTACAGAACTTGGCTGACCAACTAGGACAAAGACGCCACTGGCTACAACAACTGAGGCAACACCGACACTGAGACGGCGAATAGACCAACGAGTATATCTTTGATTTGGATTGAATTTCATAGGATTCTCCTTAGAGTTTTTCTTTATTTGATGACTCTAGTATAATCTCCTAAAATTAAAAAGGATTAAGAAAAAGTTAAAATTTTTCTTAAATCCCTCTTATAAAATACTTATATTAATTAAATCCATAAACAGACTTGGTGATTTGATAAACGACATTGGAAAGTTTGCGGGCTGGCAAGACTGAATGTTTGGTCAAACGGCTCAACATGGTCTTCCGAATAGCCTGAAAGACCTCTGGATTTTCCTGCTGAATATAGGTCCACAGCTCCCGTTTTTTGGCCAGATGCTCTGCTGTGCCCGCTCGATTGAGCAAGGCACTGGAAATCACCGTCGTAATTTCAATATGATTCAACAGATATTCTCGCATTTTTGGATGACTCACTTGGGACAAATCAAGCTGGTCTACTAAAAGACGATTAACCTTGAGTTGCTGGTCAATGCGCTTAATCATCACTTGCTCATTGACAGACTGGTCCTCACGCCCAATTAAATAACGATAGAAATCAACAGGCAGATAGTACATGGTCTTGACCTGCTGAAGGGGGGTAAAGACAAAAAGATTATCGACATAAAAAGTATGCTCAGGCAGTTGGAACTGGCTCGCTCTCAACAAATCTGTCCGGTAAATCAGCGAGTGCATCATGATATACTGGCCTTTTGAGAAATTTCCGACCTGGTCCCAGCCAAAAATCTGTTGGACAGGCAAGACTGACTCATAACTCATACTCTTCTTACGAGACTGGCCTTCCTTTTCATAGACAAAATTGGTCACAAAGGCATCAACTCCCTGACCCTCATTCTCTAGTTCCTGCAAGGTTTCAAGAATCTTTAGGTAAGCACGAGGATCCACCCAGTCATCACTATCAACTACTTTAAAATAACGACCAGAAGCCTCTGCCAAGCCTCGATTGACAGCACCGCCATGGCCCTTATTTTCCTGATAGATGGCTCTAACGATGCTAGGATACTTGCTGGCTAAACGCTCAGCGATTTCCTGAGTCTGGTCCTGAGACCCATCATTGATAATCAAAATCTCAACTTGCTCACCACCAATCACTAGCGACTCCACACAGTAATGAAGATAGGCTGCGGCATTATAGCTAGGAATGGCGATAGACAATAACTTCATAATCTACTCCTTTAGGGGACTGATTTTTTCTTACTCTCTTGTCACTTCTTTCTATTTTACCATAAAGTCCAGTTTTTGAAGGACTTTTACTAGAATGCAAGAGGTTCTAGTCTCAATTGGAATACAGGTCTCTCTATTTCCTATCTTGAACATTAAAAAAGAGGGAATTTCCCTCCTTAGGAATTTAACTCTGCCAAATCATCTAGATATTGGTTGTTAATGACCGCCAAGATATAGGCATCTGCCCTCAAGAGATCATTGGGACCAAACTGGACATCTAGCGGTGAATTTTCTTGTTCACGAAATCCTAGGACATTGAGGTTGTATTTGCCACGTAGATCTAGCTGGCTCAGGCTTTGACCTGCCCAGACACTAGGAATCTTCATCTCCACGATAGACACATTTTTATCCAGCTGAAAGACATCAACATTGTTATGAAAGAGAATGGTCTGCGCTAGAGACTGCCCCATTTCATACTCAGGTGAAATCACCGAGTCAGCACCGATTTTTTCTAGCACCTTCTTAGCTGTCTGGCTTTTGACCTTGGCAATAACCCTTGGTACCCCTAGACTCTTACAATGCATGACTGCAAGCACACTCGACTCTAGATTTTCCCCTGTTGCCACTACAACCGTATCACAGGTATCAATTCCTGCAGTTCTGAGGAGTTCCTCATCTGTGATATCGCCAACAACTCCACGCGCCAAAACAGGCTCAAATTGATTGATTCGCTCAGCGTGGTCGTCAATGGCAATGATATTCATATCTTGCTTGGCGAGGGCTGTCAGGACACTACTCCCAAAAATCCCCAAGCCTAAAATTCCAATAGTACGATCTGACATCGTTCTTCCTTTCTTATCCAATACTAATATCTGCTTTCATATACTGAATCAAATCTTTCTTATCCGGCTGGTAATCCGCTAGACTAACCAGCAAGGTCAAGGGACCGATACGGCCGATAAACATGAGCAACATGACAATGCTGAGGGCTAGCTTGCCCAATTCTGGTGTCAAATTTGCCGTTACCCCAACTGTCGCAAGGGCGGAAATGGTCTCAAACATGAGGTAGATAAAACGCGGCGTTCCTTCTGCCGTAATTCCCAGCAACATCAAGCCCAACAAGAAGGTCATCAAAAAGATAATGAAGACACTAAAGGATTTTTGGACTGTTCGAGCTTCAATGGTTCTCTGCGCAACATTGGCATGAGGCAAGCCCAGCAACTCACTACGAGCAAAGACCAACAAGACAAAGAAGGTCGTAATCTTGAGCCCCCCAGCCGTTCCTCCAGGCGCCCCACCCAGAAACATCTGTAGGATATAGATAAACAGGGTCACAGGCCGAGCTTGGGTGTAGTCAATAGAGGCAAAACCAGCCGTTCTCATGCTGACGGTTTGGAAAAAGCTAACCAGCACTTTCTCTGGAACACTAAGATTGCCAATGGTTCCAGGATTATGCCACTCTGTAAAGAGTGTGGATACTGTCCCAAACAGCAAGATCCCTGCAGTCAAGAAGAGGACTAGTTTAGTGTGGAAACGCAGACGGCGTTTTTTCTTCTTGTCAAACTGGGTTGCCAAGTCAAACCAGACCATAAAGCCAAGACCACCTG
>NZ_JBKOTT010000106.1:0-3142 GCF_049737895.1 Streptococcus sp. CL8.13
GAGTCTAGTCATTCTTATGAGCGTACTCATATTGATTCGGTGGTCGCAACAGAACGAATGGTTGATGCTTATCTTAAGAGCGAATTGGGAGACTAATATGTGCCTTATTTGCCAGAGAATTGAGCTCATCAAGAAGGGAGAAAATCCCTATTTTGTCAAAGAGTTGGAAACAGGCTATCTTGTGATTGGAGACCACCAGTATTTTGCAGGTTATAGTCTCTTTCTAGCCAAGGAACATGTCACCGAATTGCACCATTTGAAAAAGGAGACAAGACTCCGTTTTCTAGAAGAAATGAGTGTGGTCCAAGAGGCGGTTGCTAAGGCCTTTGCTGCTGAGAAAATGAATATCGAACTGCTAGGAAATGGCGATGCCCATCTTCATTGGCATCTGTTTCCTAGACGAAGAGGTGACATGAATGGTCACGGTCTCAATGGACGTGGTCCAGTCTGGTGGGTTCCCTTTGAAGAAATGACAGCAGAAACCTGCCAAGCAAAATCGGATGAGATTAAAAGATTAGTCAAACGTTTATCGTCAGAAGTAGATAAACTATTAGAAATAAAGGAGTAGAAATGAAAAAAAGATACCTTATCTTGACAGCCTTGCTAGCCTTGAGTCTAGCAGCTTGTTCACAAGAAAAAGCAAAAAATGAAGATGGCTCAGCTAAGACAGAGCAAACTGCTAAAGCTGATGGAACAGTTGGAAGTAAGTCTCAAGGAGCTACTCAGAAAAAAGCAGAAGTGGTTAATAAAGGAGACTACTACAGCATCCAAGGGAAATACGATGAAATCATCGTAGCCAATAAACACTACCCATTGTCAAAAGACTACAATCCAGGGGAAAATCCAACAGCCAAGGCTGAGTTGGTCAAACTCATCAAAGCTATGCAAGAGGCAGGTTTCCCCATTAGCGACCATTACAGTGGCTTTAGAAGTTATGAAACTCAGACAAAGCTCTACCAAGATTATGTCAACCAAGATGGGAAGGCAGCTGCTGACCGTTACTCTGCTCGTCCCGGTTACAGTGAACACCAAACTGGCTTGGCCTTTGATGTTATTGGGACTGATGGTGATTTAGTAACAGAAGAAAAAGCGGCTCAATGGCTCTTGGACCATGCGGCTGATTATGGCTTTGTTGTCCGTTATCTCAAAGGTAAGGAAAAAGAAACCGGTTATATGGCTGAAGAATGGCACCTTCGTTATGTCGGAAAAGAAGCAAAAGAAATTGCAGAGAGTGGTCTCAGTTTGGAAGAATACTACGGCTTTGAAGGCGGAGATTACGTCGATTAAAAAAATAAACTTTTCTCTTGCAATTCTAGATAAATAGTGTATAATAGATGGGTATGTGTAAAGCATACTTGTGGGAGGTAAAAATCTTTAATTACCGCCAAAACCACAAAGGAGGATTTAAAAATGGCTAAAAAAGTCGAAAAACTTGTAAAATTGCAAATCCCTGCTGGTAAAGCTACACCAGCTCCACCGGTTGGACCTGCTCTTGGTCAAGCTGGTATCAACATCATGGGATTCACAAAAGAGTTCAACGCTCGTACAGCTGACCAAGCTGGTATGATCATTCCAGTTGTTATCTCAGTTTACGAAGATAAATCATTTACTTTCATCACTAAAACACCACCAGCTGCTGTTCTTTTGAAAAAAGCTGCAGGTGTTGAAAAAGGATCAGGTACACCTAACAAAACTAAAGTTGCTACAGTTACTCGTGCACAAGTACAAGAAATTGCAGAAACTAAGATGCCAGATTTGAACGCAGCAAACGTAGAGTCTGCAATGCGTATGATCGAAGGTACTGCTCGTTCTATGGGATTCACTGTTGTTGACTAATCAATAACACAGTAGAAAATCTCACAGCAGTCTATTAGTTGCTTTTCATACTAGGCAAGTGACTGAAGCTTGTACTTGGGTACAGCAAGGGAGCTTAACGAAGTAGGAAAAGAAAAATAATAGACTGAAAACCCGCAAGACTTCATCATTTCGAGGAGTGACGTGGGAGATGAAAATCGATTGAACCACTTACAAGGAGAATAGAAAATGGCTAAAAAAAGCAAACAACTTCGTGCTGCTCTTGAGAAAATCGACAGCACAAAAGCATACAGCGTAGAAGAAGCTGTAGCACTTGCAAAAGAAACTAACTTTGCAAAATTTGACGCAACTGTAGAAGTTGCTTACAACTTGAACATCGACGTTAAAAAAGCTGACCAACAAATCCGTGGAGCAATGGTATTGCCAAACGGTACTGGTAAAACTTCACGCGTTCTTGTTTTCGCACGTGGTGCAAAAGCTGAAGAAGCAAAAGCTGCTGGTGCAGACTTTGTTGGTGAAGATGACCTTGTTGCTAAAATCAACGATGGTTGGTTGGACTTCGACGTAGTTATCGCTACACCTGACATGATGGCTCTTGTTGGACGTCTTGGACGTGTCCTTGGACCACGTAACTTGATGCCAAACCCTAAAACTGGTACTGTAACAATGGATGTTGCTAAAGCAGTTGAAGAGTCTAAAGGTGGTAAAATCACTTACCGTGCTGACCGTGCAGGTAACGTTCAAGCTATCATCGGTAAAGTATCATTTGAAGCTGAAAAATTGGTTGAAAACTTCAAAGCTTTCAACGAAACAATCCAAAAAGCAAAACCAGCTACAGCTAAAGGAACTTACGTAACAAACTTGACTATCACAACTACTCAAGGTGTTGGTATCAAAGTTGACGTAAACTCACTTTAATCAGTAGTTTATAACAGAGAACGAGTGCGAAAGTGCTCGTTTTTTTGTCTTTAGTTATTGATTCTAAAGAATCGATGTGGCTTCATTCGTTTTTTCTTTTATGATTTAGGAGAAAAAATAATTGAAAAAAATTAGAGAAAGTTTTGTATTCTATTATTGAAATTGTTGAGGTTATGGGATAAAATCCGAACGATTTTTTTAGAGGTATTAATGGTAGATGTATAGATAAGTGTATAGATTCTTAAAAATGTTAACACAGGCTTATAAAAAGGCCGTAAATATAATATTTAAGTTATAAAAATAATGAAAACATAAAATATCAATTTAAAGATAAAATCGAAAAAAACGTACATTAAACTCGGATGTTTGTTTAAAAACTCATCAAATAGAAATATTATTTAATGGGATT
>NZ_JBKOTT010000107.1:0-3122 GCF_049737895.1 Streptococcus sp. CL8.13
GTTGAAGACCGCAAGTTGATTTTGGAAGAAGTGATGGCAGTTGCCAAAGGTAAATTGACCATTATTGCTCACGTTGCTTGCAACAATACCAAAGACAGTATGGAACTTGCTCGTCATGCTGAAAGCTTAGGAGTAGATGCCATTGCAACGATTCCGCCGATTTATTTCCGCTTGCCAGAATACTCAGTTGCTAAGTACTGGAACGATATCAGTTCTGCAGCTCCAAATACAGACTATGTGATTTACAACATTCCTCAATTGGCAGGAGTTGCTTTGACTCCAAGTCTTTATACTGAAATGTTGAAGAATCCACGTGTTATCGGTGTGAAGAACTCTTCTATGCCAGTTCAAGATATCCAAACCTTTGTGAGCCTTGGTGGGGAAGACCACATCGTCTTTAATGGTCCAGATGAGCAGTTCTTAGGTGGTCGTCTCATGGGAGCTAAAGCTGGTATCGGTGGTACTTATGGTGCTATGCCAGAACTCTTCTTGAAACTCAACCAATTGATTGCTGACAAAGACTTGGAAACAGCGCGTGAATTGCAGTATGCTATCAACGCTATCATTGGTAAACTCACTTCTGCACATGGAAATATGTACGGTGTCATCAAAGAGGTCTTGAAGATCAATGAAGGACTGAACATTGGTTCTGTTCGTTCACCATTGACACCAGTGACTGAAGAAGATCGTCCAGTTGTAGAAGCAGCTGCAGCCTTGATTCGCGAAACCAAGGAGCGCTTCCTCTAATCTATAAGGAGGTATTTATGACACACTACGTTGCAATTGATATCGGTGGAACCAACATCAAATATGGTTTGATTGACCAAGAAGGCCAACTTGTTGAATCACATGAAATGCCAACAGAGGCGCATAAGGGTGGTCCTCATATCTTACAAAAGACCAAAGATATCGTAGCCAGTTATTTAGAAAAGGGTTCAGTAGCAGGTGTTGCTATTTCTTCTGCAGGGATGGTAGATCCAGATAAGGGGGAAATTTTCTATGCTGGGCCTCAAATCCCTAACTACGCAGGCACCCAGTTCAAAAAGGAAATCGAAACTAGCTTTGCAATTCCTTGTGAAATTGAGAATGACGTCAACTGTGCAGGTCTTGCTGAAGCGGTATCTGGTTCAGGCAAGGGAGCGAGTGTGACACTTTGCTTGACCATTGGAACCGGTATCGGTGGTTGCTTGATTATTGATGGGAAAGTCTTCCATGGTTTTAGCAATTCAGCCTGCGAAGTCGGTTATATGCATATGCAGGATGGAGCGTTCCAAGATTTGGCTTCTACAACAGTTTTAGTGAAATATGTAGCTGAAGCACATGGAGAAGATGTTGATCAGTGGAATGGCCGACGCATCTTTAAGGAAGCCACTGAAGGCAACAAGATTTGTATGGCTGGTATTGACCGTATGGTAGACTATCTAGGAAAAGGTCTGGCAAATATTTGCTACGTTGCTAATCCAGAAGTGGTCATTCTCGGTGGCGGTATCATGGGACAAGAGGCTATCCTCAAACCCAAGATCCGCAAAGCCTTGAAAGAGGCTTTGGTGCCAAGCCTTGCTGAAAAAACACGATTAGAATTTGCCCATCATCAAAATACAGCAGGTATGTTGGGAGCTTATTATCATTTCAAGACAAAACAATCCTAGTTTGGCTCAGCCAAACTAGGATTTTCTAGGTACGACGGGCATGTAGTTCATCTGAGGTGTAAGTCCTCCGTGGGCACCTGCTACCAGTGAAGTCAATAACAATTTCCAAGCCTAACTATTGTGAGGTAGCGGATTAAAACGGTTTGGGGATAGACCGTTTTAAGTCTGACGCTGGAAATAAGAATCGGAAGAGGAAATGACATTGATGGCACTCAAATTAGATTATTAAATATTACGAATTTTGTTCAAGATAGTGTAAAATAGATTTGTACTAGTTTCTAAAAATTTAATTTAATAAATAAGAAATATTACAAACTGATGTATTGAGACTATTCTTTGTCAAAAATACGGAGCATTGCAGGTAGTTCTCTAAAATATTTTGAGGTGATAGAATGTATAAGATATTAGTTGTAGATGACGATTTTGAAATTTTGAAACTGATGCGAACTATTTTAGAGATGAAAAACTATCAGGTAACGACGTATCAAGAAGTGACCGTACCAATCAATATTAATAATTTCAAAGGATTTGATTTGATTTTATTAGATGTAATGATGCCTAATATAGATGGTATGCAAATTTGTAAGCAGATTAGAAATAAAGTAAGCTCCCCTATTATTTTTGTTAGTGCAAAAGATACCGAAGAAGATATAGTATCAGGATTGAATTTAGGAGGAGATGACTATATTACAAAACCTTTCAGCATCAATCAATTAATTGCTAAAGTTGCTGCAAATCTCAAACGAGAAGAACGATACAAACAAGGTGAATTAAGTAATCAAATTGTTCGAGAATTATCTCCAATAACAATTTATTTACAAGAAAAAATTGTTTGTATTAATGGAGATAGTCTTGCCTTTACAAGTAGGGAATATGATATCATAGAGCTATTATCTAGCAATCCAAGAAAAATTTTTACTGTACAAGATATATATGAAAACGTTTATGATGATGATGCTGAAACCCTCTTTCGTTCAATATCTGAGTATATCTATCAAATAAGATTAAAATTCTCATCCTATGGAATTAATCCTATAAAAACAGTTAGAGGTATGGGATACAAGTGGCATGATTAAGAAGAATAGTACAATTAGAGGACGTATAATAAGGACTGTTTTAGAACTAGTAACAGGTACGTTACTGAGTATACTTTTATTTTTTATATTTACTTATTTACTTGTTTTTACAGGACAATTAAATGTATACGACTCTAAAATTGAAATTTCAGTGAGTGATACCAGCAATTTAAGTGATGTAGTTCAAGCAATGAATAACTCTATATTTGACTATGTTGTATTTAATCGCAAGACAGGTACAATTGAAGCGGGTAATTATCAAAAAAAGGATTTGCCTGCCTATCGAGAAGTTTTTGCTAAAAATGAATCTGTAAGTAATAGTGAGGTGTATTATGTGTATTATGCTAATTCAGAGATTGTACTTACTGTCAGGCAACCCATGATACCTGAGTTTGTT
>NZ_JBKOTT010000108.1:0-3112 GCF_049737895.1 Streptococcus sp. CL8.13
GATACGGCACAAAACTACGAAAAAGTATACGCTTAATCGCTGCACCTGAAACAATAGAATAAGCACTCTCTTCTCTACGAATGGGAAGAGTCATCAACTCAGAAACTTTCCCTTTATCAATTCTTTTTAAAAAGGCTTCTGCATTATCTAATACAGAAAAGCCTTCTTTTATGCGTAGAGTAAAGTGCTGTTGATCCATGTAAAACTGGATAGACTCAATCCCCTTTTCATCTCTCGCCAAGGAACGAAGATAGTCTTGAATATCCAAGGTGAGTGAAAAAGAAGATGATAGTCGGATATGTTGGTATCCTCTATGTAGCACTTTAAAAGACATATTATTCTCCTATAAGGCTATCTAATTGCTCTTCTTTTTTCTCTTGCTCGTACAAATATTTGGCATCTTGCAAGACATCGTCTCCATGTTGTTTCACAACAGAAACAGATGCATCTAGCCCGTCTTTCAACTTGTAAGCCTTAGCCAAAGCTTTAGAATAACCTTTTTTAGCTTCCTTACTTGCCAAGATTTTCAAACCAAGGGTACCAAATGCGACACCACCCAAAAAGAGTGATGATTTTTTCGCAACTTTTGCGACGGTTAGTACTTCTTTTAACATACTTATTTCCTCCTTATCATTATTATATAGCAATTTAGATATAAAAGCAATGTCATTTCATAAATTGGAGAATTATACTCAATGAAAATCAAAGAGCAAACTAGGAAACTAGCCGCAGGCTGTACTTGAGTACGGCAAGGCGACGTTGACGTGGTTTGAATTTGATTTTCGAAGAGTATTAGTTTTATTTCTACTGAATCTCCCATCTACTTACTCCTAAAGTTGCTTTCATTTGCCTCTTTTGATACACTTAAACTATGAATACAAATCTCAAACCTAAACTCCAGCGTTTTGCTTCTGCGACTGCCTTTGCCTGTCCTATCTGTCAAGAAAATCTGACTCTGGTAGAGAGCAGTCTCAAATGCTGCAATCGTCATTCTTTTGACTTGGCTAAATTTGGCTATATCAATCTGGCACCTCAAATCAAGCAATCTGCTAACTACGACAAGGAAAACTTTCAAAACCGTCAACAAATCCTAGAAGCCGGCTTTTATCAGGCTATCTTAGAGACTATATCTGACTTGTTAGCAAATTCAGAAACTAGCACCACAGTCTTAGATATTGGCTGTGGCGAAGGCTTTTATTCTCGTAAACTTCAAGAAAATCACCCTGACAAAACCTTCTATGCCTTTGATATTTCCAAAGATTCTGTCCAAATCGCTGCCAAGAGCGAACCCAACTGGGCAGTCAATTGGTTCGTTGGCGACCTAGCTCGTCTCCCTATAAAAGACGCTAGCATGGATATCCTGCTTGATATCTTCTCACCTGCCAACTATGGAGAATTTCGTCGCGTTTTATCCAAAGACGGTATCTTGATAAAGGTTATCCCAACTGAAAATCACCTCAAGGAAATTCGTCAGAAGGTACAAGACCAGCTGACAAACAAGGACTATTCCAACCAAGATATCAAAAATCATTTCCAAGAACACTTTACCATCCTATCTAACCAAACTGCCTCTCTGACTAAGACTATCACAGCAGAGCAGCTTCAAACCCTACTCAGCATGACTCCTCTCCTCTTTCACATCGACCAGAGCAAGATTGACTGGAGCCAACTAACAGAGATTACCATCGAAGCAGAGATTATGGTTGGGAGAGCATTCTAAACTAGACTTCCCAAAGGTATAAAACTTACCGAAAATCTTCAATATTACAAAAACGCATAAGAACAGGTGGTCAAAACCTTAATCTTATGCGTTTTGTTATAGTTTCCATACATATTAAGTGGAAATAGTTGAAACCAGTTCTTTTAATAACCATTGAATACCATATATTACATTTACCCCAAATATGATATAGGCCGTATAAATCAAGTATTTCGATTTCTCCCGCCTCAAAGAATAAATCTTGTACAAGATAAACAAATTTAAAATAATAAATAATAGAGACAAAATCTTCCCTCCAAAATCAATCCTAAAAGTACACAGTTAAGCATAGCCCTAATCTTTATTTTCGATTCGAGATAACAAACTTATCAATAAATAGTAAGTGATATAAGGCAAGTGTAATTCCCAATAAGCACCCATGATAAGAGATTTCTTGATGGGTAAGGGGGTAAAGATTACTATTACCCGCCAAGAGGCATGTTAAAATAACAAATAGAATCCAAAATAAATCCGTCCATTTATATTTTGAAAAATATTCTTTCCACATAAAAACACCTTCTTTCCTACAATCATATTATAATACTTTATGTAAGCGAATACAAGAAATATGAGGTAATCAACTACGAAGAAATATAAGGCTGAAGACAGTAAAAACCAGCATTTCTAAGCCTTTACTGTATCTATGATTTCTCTATTTTTACAGGATTGACCAAAATTCACATCATTCAAAAAAGCGAATTTCAATCGAAACTCGCTTTTTTACAAAATGTATTAGTATGAATTTGTATCTTATACTCAATGAAAATCAAAGAGCAAACTAGGAAGCTAGCCGCAGGCTGTACTTGAGTACGGCAAGGCAACGCTGACGTGGTTTGAATTTGATTTTCGAAGAGTATTAGTTCAAGTGCCAGATATCTTCGTTGTACTGAGCGATTGTACGGTCAGATGAGAAGAATCCTGCTTTAGAAATGTTAACGATGACTTTATCCAACCATGCGTCACGGTCTTCGTAGTCAGCAAGCATTTGCTCTTTCACTTTGATGTAGTCTTCCAAGTCAAGAAGAGTCATGAACCAGTCTTTGTTGATCAATTCATTGTAAAGACGTTCCAAGCGCTCTTTGTTTCCAGCTGCAAGAACTGCATCGCTAACGATGAAGTCAACCAATGGTTTGATAGCTTTACGAGCGTAGAATTCACTTGATTTGTAAGCTGCTTTTGCGTAAAGGTCTATAACAGTTTCTGAATCTTCACCAAAGATGTAGATGTTTTCGTCGCCAACCAACTCAGCGATTTCCACGTTAGCTCCGTCCATAGTACCAAGAGTCAAAGCTCCGTTCAACATGAATTTCATGTTACCAGTACCTGAAGCTTCTTTAGAAGCAAGTGAGATTT
>NZ_JBKOTT010000109.1:0-3096 GCF_049737895.1 Streptococcus sp. CL8.13
CAAAGCCTCTAAAGAGAAGATGACCTTCCTTTAAAGTATCCTGAGGATAAATACCTGATAACTTACTGTCCATCTGGTATTTTTCAACCCCATAACGCAGATAGAGTCCCGCCTGAGCACCCCAACAGATATGAAGGGTCGAATAGACATGGGTCTTGGACCACTCGATTACCTGACTGAATTCCTCCCAATAGTCCACTTCCTCAAATGGTAAATGCTCAACTGGAGCACCCGTGATAATCATCCCATCAAAATACTCGTCCTTAACTTCAGGAAAAGTTTTATAAAAGGTCTCCATGTGCTCTGAACGAGTTGTCTTAGAACGGTGGCTTTCCATATAGAGAAAATCAATATCCAGTTGCAAGGGTGTATTCGCCAAATGGCGCAACAACTGGGTCTCTGTGACCATTTTTTGTGGCATGAGATTTAAAATTAAAATCTTCAAAGGACGGATATCTTGGTGGGCCGCACGTTGATCATCCATGACAAAGATATTCTCTGTCCGTAAAATCTCAACAGCTGGTAATTTTTTATCAATTCGAATCGGCATAACCCTCTCCTAACTGTACTCTTTCAGGAATAATTGCATATGTTTGAAGCCAAATCTCAAACACCTAGTCCTTTTATTATACTGCAAGAAGATATAGTTTTCAATTATACTTTTTCTCTAACTAGCTATAGTCTATTTTTATATCCTAATGTAGAGAAAACAGCCCTAGGGACTGTTTTTGATTAATAATGCATCAAAACTTTGTAATCGTAGTCACCGATTTTTTCACGGCCGTTCAATTCATCCAATTCAACAAGGAAGGCACAACCTGCTACAACACCACCAAGTTTTTCAATCATCTCGATAGTTGCCTTAACAGTTCCACCTGTTGCCAAGAGGTCATCTACGATAAGAACACGTTGACCTGGCTTAATGGCATCCGCGTGCATAGTCAAGGTATCAACACCATACTCTTTTTCATAGTCAGCAGAAATAACTTCGCGTGGCAATTTACCTGGTTTACGAACAGGTGCAAAACCAATTCCCAACTCAAAGGCAACTGGACAGCCCACGATAAAACCACGAGCCTCAGGTCCCACGACCATGTCGATTTTCTTGTCAGTAGCATACTGAACGATTTCACGAACAGCGTAGCTATAAGCATTCCCATCAGCCATCAAAGGACTGATATCACGGAAGGTGATACCCTCCTTTGGATAATTTTCAATTGTTGCAATGTAATCTTTTAAATTCATCTTTTTCTTTCTTTCAAAGTTTTTACTCTCTATTATACCATATTTTTTAAGAAAGAAAAAAGAAAAGTTAACTTCAATAATTATCTAACGATTTGACGATTTATGACTAGCCATAGCAATAAAGCCCAAGTTCTTTTTATTCTTATTAAACATTTTATACATAGTTAAAAACTGCTTTCTATTCTCCTTTTTACAAGCATTTACACAAATTTTCAAGGTTCCTAGCCAACCTTCGTCATAAATCATACCCGATAATTTCATTAATGTCATTTCACCAGTCAATACTTTCACATCACGATAACCTGATTCTATCATCACCTGTTCCCAACCATCTTGAGTTAAAGGACCTACATTTACATGAATTGCTTGTGATAATTCCTGTCTGACAGACTCTTTAGCTTCCTTAAGAAGCACATCATGTGTCAAGAGAAGACCTCCAGGTTTTAAAACCCTTAGATATTCCATTACACATTTTTTCTTAGCTTGATCGGCTTGCATAGTCAGCATAGCTTCATTTATAACAATATCAAAACTAGCATCTTGATAAGGAAGTTTCATTGCATTGGCTCTTTCAAAACTGATTAAATGAGCAACACCTGCCGTTTCAGCAGATTTTTTAGCCACTTCTAAAGCTTGAGCATCCATATCAACAGCAGTTATCTTGCAACCAAAACGCTGTGCCAACTCAATTGCTGTAGTTCCCCTATTACACGCAACCTCTAGTATTCTCTTTTCTTTTGAAAACCCTCCTTCCGCAATTAACCAATCTGTGGCACGTTTTCCACCTGGACGTAAGCGTTTTTTCCCCAATTTTGCTAAAAACTTATGACCTGCTTCTGACATTTGAACACCTCTGTTTTTTCTTCATTATAACATAAAATGATATTATCTAACAATTCTAATCTAGTTTTTGATGAACTATAATCAAACGCATACAGTTGACAAAGAGCCGAAAAAACCTGATGAATCGAATGATTCATCAGGTTTAAACAGATATGTTCATTGCAAACAAATCATATTAATTAGAAAGCTTAGTCTTCTTTCTTCTTGCGAGCTACAAATCCAAATCCACTCAATACTCCGAGAAGTCCAAGTGCTGCTAGGCTAGCATTGTCTTCTGTACCAGTATTTGGCAATTCACGCTTACCTTCAGCTTCTTTGACTGCTGTTGGTTGTGCTGGAGTAGCCGGTACTTGAGGTTTAGCTGGCTGTTCAGGCATTGCTGGAGTTGCTGGCTCAACTGGTTGACTTGGTTCAACTGGGGTTGGAGTTTGAACTTTTCTGAAGATATGTCTGATACTTCCATTCGGATCCGTCACAGTCTTCACATATTCATAACCTGGAATTGTTCCTGGCTCCTTAGAACCTGGCTCAGATGGTTTCACTGGATTACCATTTTCATCTGTCCAAGTTGTAATATTTTGGTTGCCTGGATTTGGTTGAGGAACAGGTGAAGGTGTTGGAGCTGGTGGTGTTACTTTTTCGTAGACATGTTCTACATCACCATTTGGAAGTTTCTTAGTCTCTACGAAGCGGTAACCTGGGATATCTTTCTTAGGTTGTTCGCCATCTTCTGTTGGATAGTTTGGAATTTCATTTCCGTCTTTATCCTTGTGACTTGTCTTAACTTTCTCATAAACGTGCTCTGTATCGCCGTTTGGAAGTTTCTTAGTCTCTACGAAGCGGTAGCCTGGGATATCTTTCTTAGGTTGTTCGCCATCTTCTGTTGGATAGTTTGGAATTTCATTTCCGTCTTTATCCTTGTGACTTGTCTTAACTTTCTCATAAACGTGTTCTGTATCGCCATTTGGAAGTTTCTTAGTCTCTACGAAGCGGTAACCTGGGATATCT
>NZ_JBKOTT010000110.1:0-3055 GCF_049737895.1 Streptococcus sp. CL8.13
CAGTACCTGAAGGACGGATGTCCTTGGTTACAGGCAAGACAAGTGGCAATTCATTTTCAGGAACAGCTGTTGAAGTTCCGTCTTCCCAATGAATGATAGGAATTGGCTCACCCCAGTAACGTTGACGGCTAAAGAGCCAGTCGCGGAGACGGTAGGTCACCTTCTCTTGACCACAGCCTTTTTCTTCCAACCAAGCCACAATCTTAGCAATTGCGTCTTCTTTGTTGAGTCCATCTAGGAAGTCTGAATTAACGTGAAGGCCATCTTCTGTGTAGGCAGCTTCTGCTACATTTCCACCTTCAAGTACTTCTACGATTGGAAGGTCAAATTGTTTGGCAAATTCCCAGTCACGTTGATCGTGGGCAGGCACAGCCATAACGGCACCTGTTCCGTAACTAGCAAGAACATAGTCGGCAATCCAGATTGGAATTTCCTTACCATTGACAGGGTTGATGGCATAAGCACCAGTCCAAACACCAGTTTTTTCTTTGGCAAGGTCTGTACGAGCCAAGTCAGACTTGAGGCTAGCTTGGTGTTTATAGTCTGCTACTGCTTCTGCTTGCTCTGGACTTGTGATAGCGTCAACCAAATCATGTTCAGGAGCCAAAACAGTGAAAGTCGCACCGAAAAGGGTGTCCGGACGAGTGGTAAAGACTGTGAATTCCTTGTCTGTTCCCTTAACTTTAAAAGTTACATTAGCACCAGTTGATTTCCCAATCCAGTTGCGTTGCATGTCCTTGATAGACTCCGGCCAATCTAGTTCATCTAAATCATTGAGCAAGCGCTCTGCGTAAGCCGTGATTTTGAGCATCCATTGGCGCATTGGCTTGCGGACAACTGGATAGCCTCCACGCTCAGAAGTTCCGTCAGGAAGAACCTCTTCGTTGGCGATGGCTGTTCCCAATTCCTCAACCCAGTTTACTGGCACTTCCGCTTCATAGGCCAAGCCTTTTTCGTAAAGCTTAGTGAAAATCCATTGGGTCCACTTGTAGTAGTTTGGATCTGTTGTATTGACTTCACGATCCCAGTCATAAGAAAATCCAAGCGCATTGATTTGGCGTTTGAAGTTGGCAATGTTCTCAGCTGTAAATTCTGCTGGGTCATTACCTGTATCCATAGCGTATTGCTCTGCAGGCAAACCAAAAGCATCCCAACCCATTGGGTGAAGGACATTGTATCCTTGCGCACGTTTGAAACGGCTGAGGATATCCGTTGCGGTATAACCTTCTGGATGTCCTACGTGCAGACCCGCTCCAGACGGATAAGGAAACATATCAAGAGCATAAAACTTCGGTTTTGATGCATCTGTTCCTGTCTTAAATGTATGATGTTCTGCCCAGTAGCCCTGCCACTTAGGCTCAATTTCTTTATGATTGTAAAAACTCATGGTCTCTCTCCAATTTTGTGATGTTACTATTATACCATTTTTGAGGGAATTTGAAATGTGTTAAAAGAAAAAACTGTATACTGTATTTCATTAATTTTGATAACTATGAATTGCTCTATCTCCCACTTTTTATCCCATTATTATGCAGAAAATCAAGGAGTAAACCAAGAAGCTTATCTCGTATAGCACAAAATACTCATTTTAGACCGAAGATAAAACTGGAATACTAATTAATGTTTTTACAATAAATATCTGACAACCTGTATTGCTTCCTGATTTATAAAGAGCTTCGGATACAATATGATGATAAATAAAAGACTACCATTTGTAAAACAGTAGTCCTTATTGTTTATTGCGAATTTACATATGCATCTACAGCGATAATGGCTTGTGCAACATCTGAAGGCGAAATCTTAAACGGCATCTGATGGATTGTCTCACCCTCCATAGTTGCTTGTTTACCAATTTTGATTAAATCATCATATCCAACTTGATCTAAATGCATTTCTTTTAGAGTTGTTGGCATACCAATTTTTTTGTAAAACTCAATATACTTATCAAGTTCTTCTTTTGGTCTATTTTCCAATAAAAGTTGTACCAAGGTTCCATAAGCTACTTTTTCACCATGTGTTAAATGATGAATGTCACCTGTCAATGCAGTAAAACCATTATGAATTGCATGCGCCGCAGCCAATCCTCCACTTTCAAAACCTAAACCACTCAATAGAGTATTAGCTTCAACAATGTTTTCTAATGCTGGTGTCACAACTTTAGCCTCACAAGCTGCCATGGCCTGTAAACCATCTGCGAACAGCGTTTCTTCACATTTCTTCGCAATTGCAACTCCAGCCAACGTTTGTTGTTGTCCTAACATAGTTTTTCCATTTGCCTGCATGACTGCACGCGCCTCAACCCAAGTTGCTAAACCATCTGCAATACCAGACGCTAATAAACGCTTAGGAGCTTGTGAAATAACTTTTGTATCAACCAAAACTAAATCTGGATTTTTAGAATAAAATAGATAATGATCAAATGCACCTTCATCTGTATAAATAACAGATAAAGCAGATACAGGTGCGTCTGTCGATGCAATGGTTGGAGCGATAATAACAGGCTTTTCAATCAAATCTGCAATAGCTTTTGCACTATCAATCGTCTTTCCACCACCAAGTCCGATAATACTATCACAATTCTCTTTCTCAGCTAAGGCAACAACTCGATTGATTTCATTGTCAGAAGCTTCACCATTAAACTGAGCTAGAACAATATGGAAACCATACCTATGTAGGTAATCTTCAAATCGTTTTCCAACAATATCATAAACCAACCGATCGCATAATAGAATAGGACGATTTCCCAAATCCAATATTGATTTGGCATTTTCAAACAAGGCATTTTCCCCTTGAATATATCTAGAAGGGCTAGCAAAAATTCTCATATGTATTTCCTCTCTACCTAGATGGAACGACTATTTTGAATAACAAACCAATCATCAGAAAAATCGTCAACCGCCTTTTGGATAGATGGCATGGCGAAAGCTGATTCAAAAACATCTGCTCCTGCTGTAACAGCATGCGCACCTGCAGCTAAAGCATTATTTACTTGTGCTACATTTTTAAAGGATGCGGCTAAAATCTTACTAGGAGAGTTCTGTCTATCAATAGCAAG
>NZ_JBKOTT010000111.1:0-3014 GCF_049737895.1 Streptococcus sp. CL8.13
AGAAATTTACAGTTTATACGGGAACGACCGTTCCTCTCATGAATGATAACATCGACACCGATCAAATCCTACCCAAGCAGTTTCTCAAGTTAATTGATAAAAAAGGCTTTGGTAAGTACCTCATGTATGCTTGGCGTTATCTGGACGATAAGTATACTGAGGATCCAGACTTTGTCTTTAACCGACCTGAATATCGGAAAGCCAGTATTCTCATCTCAGGGGATAACTTTGGGGCAGGATCTTCGAGGGAACACGCAGCTTGGGCTCTAGCGGACTATGGTTTCAAGGTCGTGATTGCAGGGTCTTTTGGTGATATTCATTACAATAATGAACTCAATAATGGCATGTTGCCTATTGTACAGCCCAGAGAGGTTCGAGAGAAACTAGCTCAGCTACAACCAAGTGACCAGGTAACTGTGGACTTGGAACAACAAAAAATCATCTCACCAGTTGGAGAATTCACTTTTGAAATCGATAGTGAATGGAAACACAAACTCTTAAATGGTTTGGATGATATCGGAATTACCTTGCAGTATGAAGATTTGATTGCTGCTTATGAAAAACAACGACCAGCCTACTGGCAGGATTAGAAGAAAAATAGAAAAGGAAATAGAACTATGACAAAACACATTCAATGGAACGGAACACTTTCACAAGAAGGCTATGACATTTTAAAAGGTGAGGGAGGGTGCATTGTTTGCCCTACAAAAGTCGGTTATATCATCATGACTAGCGATAAGGCAGGACTTGAACGCAAGTTTGAAGCCAAAGAGCGTAACCGTAACAAACCAGGTGTTGTTCTCTGTGGTAGCATGGATGAGCTTCGCGCTTTAGCACAACTCAACCCAGAAATTGAAGCCTTCTACCAAAAACATTGGGACGAAGATATTCTTCTTGGTTGTATCCTTCCTTGGAAACCAGAAGCCTTTGAGAAATTGAAAGCTTATGGGGATGGCCGTGAAGAGCTGATGACTGATGTGCGTGGTACTAGCTGTTTCGTTATCAAGTTTGGGAAAGCTGGTGAACAATTGGCTGCCAAACTTTGGGAAGAAGGCAAGATGGTCTATGCCTCATCTGCAAACCCATCTGGAAAAGGAAACCGTGGTAAAGTAGAAGGTATCGGAGAACGCATCGAAAGGGCAGTTGACCTTGTTATCGAGGCAGACGACTATGTGGCATCTATCCAGCCTGACAAAACGATTGAAACTCGCTACGAGCAAGGTGTGATGGTCTCTATGGTTGATAAATACGGTAAACTCATCCCAGAACAAGGAGGAGCACGTTCAACTTCACCAGCTCCAGTTGTAATCCGCAAAGGGCTTGACATTGATAAGATTATGATGCACCTGTCAGACACCTTTAACTCATGGGACTACCGTCAGGGAGAGTATTATTAGAATGTAGAAGAAGTGGGGAGAAAATAATCTCTCCTTTCTTTTGTTATTTACACAATAAAAGCCGAACGATATATTTTAATTCATAAAATAATTTGACAAAAACCTTACTTTGTTTTATAATTGATTAAGGAAACGTCGGAAAAGGCGTAGAGATGCGCAAGCATAGGTAGGTCATTACAAAAGAAACGAGACATCAATATGTTAAATGAATTTCCAATTTTTGATTACGAAGATATTCAATTGATTCCAAATAAATGTGTCATTAAAAGCCGTGCAGAAGCAGATACAAGTGTCACTCTAGGAAATCACACCTTTAAACTACCTGTTGTGCCAGCAAATATGCAGACGATTTTGGATGAAAATGTAGCAGAGCAACTAGCTAAAGGTGGCTACTTCTACATTATGCATCGTTTTGATGAGGCAGGACGCATTCCTTTTATTAAACGCATGCACGAGCAAGGACTCATTGCTTCTATCTCTGTCGGTGTTAAGGATTATGAGTATGATTTTGTTAGCCAGCTCAAGGCTGATGCTCCTGAGTACATCACGATTGATATTGCCCATGGTCATGCGGATAGCGTGATTTCTATGATTCAACACATCAAGAAAGAATTGCCAGATACCTTTGTCATTGCTGGAAATGTGGGAACACCAGAAGCTGTGCGTGAATTGGAAAATGCTGGTGCGGATGCTACTAAGGTTGGTATCGGTCCTGGTAAGGTTTGTATCACCAAGGTCAAGACTGGTTTTGGTACAGGTGGTTGGCAATTGGCTGCTCTCCGCTGGTGTGCTAAGGCTGCGCGTAAACCGATTATCGCTGATGGTGGGATTCGTACTCATGGTGATATTGCCAAGTCTATTCGCTTCGGTGCCAGCATGGTCATGATTGGTTCCCTCTTTGCAGGACATATCGAAAGTCCAGGGAAAACGATTGAAGTTGATGGTGAACAGTTCAAAGAGTACTATGGTTCAGCTTCACAATATCAAAAAGGTGCTTACAAAAATGTGGAAGGCAAACGTATCTTGCTTCCTGCCAAAGGTCATCTGCAAGACACTTTAACTGAGATGGAACAAGACCTTCAAAGTGCTATTTCTTATGCAGGTGGACGTCAGGTTGCTGACCTTAAACACGTTGATTATGTTATCGTGAAAAACTCCATCTGGAATGGGGATGCTTCCCACTAAGACGGGCTATCCGTCTAGAAAAAAACTTGTTATTAGAGCAAATTTCTGTTATAATAAAACAAGTTTCCACCCTTAGTGTAATGGATATCACGTAAGATTCCGGTTCTTGAGATGGGGGTTCGATTCCCTCAGGGTGGATGTAAACATCCTAAGAAAGCCTTTAACAGGGCTTTTTTCTTTACACAGCCCTAAATTGGTCCTTAAAACTGAAAATCTCTTTTTAAAGAATTTCCAAATGCTCTTCAGTCCCGTTTTAAAGTGACTCAGGGGGCTTTTTTTGATATAATGAAAAGGACTGTTATCAGTTAGAAAGAGGTTGGTATGAAAGAATTACAAACTGTACTAAAGAACCATTTTGCAATCGAATTTGCAGACAAAAATTTACTGGAGACTGCCTTTACTCATACGAGTTATGCCAATGAGCACCGCCTC
>NZ_JBKOTT010000112.1:0-2993 GCF_049737895.1 Streptococcus sp. CL8.13
AATGATAATCAATATTTGTAGAAATTTCTTCCCCTTGAAATCATACATGGAAAAGAGATAAGCTAATAAGGTTCCTACAACTAAAGAAGTGACAGTGGCGGTAATGGAAACCTTGAAACTGTTGACGAGTGTCTCAGAGTAGTAGGCTTTACTAAAGAAAGTGACAAAATTAGCTAGTGAAAATTGTCCTTCATGTATGAGTGCTTGCTTGAGCACGGTAACGATAGGATAAACGAGAAAGACAAGATAGGTAAGAAAGATGAAGAAAGAGGAGGCTGTCCAAATATTTAGTTTTTTACGTTCCATGGTTGACTCCTTTTATCAGGTTTTGGGAACCATCTGCAGAAAAGACGTTTAATTTTTGAGTATTGATTCGTAGACGAATACGATCGCCTTTTTGTAGATCTTCTTCAAAAGTTGATTCTTCGCTAACTTGAATTTTTGAGGCAAAACCTGTCTCGATGAAATACTCCGTATTTAGTCCAAGATAGACGCTATCGCTAATAGTTCCTTCAATATCTCCAGATTCATCTTTGATAAACTCTTCAGGACGAATGCTTACATGAATAGCTTGTTCCTCAGCTTGATCAAGAGCTGGCATTCGAAGGGCATAGCCATCTGAAAAGACGATATAAGCGCCGTCGCTTCGTTTTTCAAGATTGGCAGGGATAATATTTGTTCGTCCGATAAAGGTTGCTACAAACTCATTAGCTGGTTTATGATAGAGTTCTTTTGGTCGGCCGATTTGTTGGATAACTCCATCTTTCATAACAGCAATTTGGTCTGAAATAGCCATAGCTTCTTCTTGGTCGTGGGTTACATAAACAGTTGTAATTCCTACTTCGTGTTGGATTTCTCGAATGGCTTGACGCATATCCAAGCGAAGTTTGGCATCCAGGTTACTAAGGGGCTCGTCCATGAGGAGAACACTTGGATTAACCGCTAAGGCACGTGCCAAGGCGACACGTTGTTGTTGTCCCCCACTGAGTTTATCGGGCTTTCGATCCGCATATTGAGCAATTTGCATGAGTTCAAGATATTTATTGGTCTGTTGTACCAATTCTTCTTTAGGGACTTTCTTTTGCTTGAGACCAAAAGCGACATTATCTCGGACAGTCAAATGTGGGAAAATAGCGTAGTTTTGGAAAACCATCCCGATATTGCGTTTGCTGGGTTCCATATTATTGATTTTTGTATCATCGAAGTAAAATTCTCCTCCTTCGATACTGTTGAAACCTGCAATCATACGAAGAAGAGTCGTTTTTCCACAACCTGAAGGCCCAAGAAGGGTAAAGAGACTTCCTTTTGGAATTGTAATGTTCAAATTCTCAATAACAGGGACATCGTGGTAGATTTTTTTGGCGTTAATAATTTTGATCTCACTCATAGTGAACCTCTTTTACTGTTTAGATTGGATATCTGTAAAGACTTCGTTGTATTTCTTAACGATATCTGATTTATTCTTGATGACATAATCATAATCTTCAGTGAGTGTTTTGATTTTGTCAATTGGTTTCATGTTTTCGCTTGTTTTAGCATTTTTACGAACAGGACGGTTAGTAGTGGTTGTACCAAGTGTATCCTGTACTTCTTGAGAGATGATGAAATCGATAAATTTCTTGGCATTTTCCATGTTCTTAGCTTTTTTAACGATAGCAGCACTAGCAGGTAGGAAGACTGTTCCTTCTTTTGGATAGACAACTTTGATGTTAGCTCCGTCATTTAAGAGTTTAACAGCTGGATCTTCATAAGAGAGACCAACAGCCATTTCTCCATCAGCGACTGCTTTATAGACACCAGATGAACTTGAACCGATTTTACCATCAATAAGTGTGAAGAGATCTTTTACATAAGACCAAGCCTTATCATCTTTGTAACCACCTTGAGCTTGTAGCATATTTGTTAATTGAGCAAAGGCGCTAGAAGAGTTTGCTGGGTCAGCAGTTGCAATTTTTCCTTTTAGTTCAGGTTTGAGAAGGTCGCTATATCCTTCGATGTTCATGCCTTTCGTTAAATCAGGATTGACGATTAAAACACTACCATCTAGTGTATAAGGTGTAGAGTAGCCAGTTGTGTTTTGATATTCTTTGATAACATTATCATTTTCTTTTGAAGTATAGTTTTCAAAGAGTTCTCCGTGGGTAGCATATTGTGTATAAGAACCACCAAAGATGACATCGGCTACAGGAGCTTCTTTTTCTGACTCTAGTTTTTTGAAAAGTTCTCCAGTACCAGCTTGAATCAGTTCTACTTTGATACCATATTTTTCTTCAAAGGCAGGAATAGTTGCTCCGATTAAGCCCTCTGAGTTTGGTGAATAAACGACTAGCGAACCGCCGTCTCCTTTATCAGATGAACTGTCATCGGCAGATTCATTAGAAGAACAAGCAGCAAGACCAAAAAGAGCTAGTCCGCAAGCAGCATAATACATCCATTTCTTTTTCATGATGGATACCTCCGTTATGTTATTTAAGTTTATTTTAAAATAATGTAAGCGTTTTTAAAACCGATAATTCTATTCTATTAGAGTAAAATTCTCTACAAAAACGGAAGCAATCTTTTTGATTTTATACTAGGGTGCGACAGTTAATCACTGGTAAGTCAAATTTTATTTTTTAGATTGGATATCTATGAAAATGTCATTGTACTTTTTAAGAATGGCGGATTTGTTTTTAATGACATAATCTGAATCTTCGGTGGCAATCTTGATTTCTGTCATAGCCTTCATATTTTTATTGGTTTTAGCATTTTTACGAATGGGTCTGATTGTAGTTTCAGTTCCTAGCTTATCTTGGATTTCTTGAGAAAGGAGGAAATCGATAAATTTCTTAGCGTTTTCCATGTGTTTAGCATTTTTGATGATAGCTGCGTTACCAGGTAAAAAGACGGTTCCTTCTTTTGGATAAATAACTTTTACATCAACTCCGTCGTTTAAGAGTTTTAAGGCAGGGTCTTCATAGGTGAGTCCTACAGCCATTTCCCCATCGGCGACA
>NZ_JBKOTT010000113.1:0-2950 GCF_049737895.1 Streptococcus sp. CL8.13
TAAACTCATCCAAGCCTACACAGATGAGGCTGGTCAAATTGTCGTAGACTCAGCTATCATCCAGGCTGTTCAAGACGCAGACCGTATCTACATCCTTGCAGCTGGGACATCTTACCACGCAGGATTTGCTTCTAAGAAAATGTTGGAAGAATTGACAGATACACCAGTTGAACTTGGAATCTCATCTGAGTGGGGCTACGGTATGCCACTTCTCAGCAAGAAACCACTCTTCATCTTTATCAGCCAATCTGGTGAAACAGCGGATAGTCGTCAAGTTTTGGTCAAGGCTAATGAAATGGGAATCCCAAGCTTGACAGTGACAAACGTACCAGGTTCGACTCTTTCACGAGAAGCCAACCATACTATGCTCCTTCATGCAGGTCCTGAAATTGCTGTGGCATCAACTAAAGCCTATACAGCACAAATCGCAGCCCTTGCCTTCCTGGCAAAAGCAGTCGGAGAAGCAAATGGAAATGCCAAAGCGAAAGCCTTTGATTTGGTTCATGAGTTGTCAATCGTAGCTCAGTCTATCGAATCAACTCTTTCAGAGAAAGAAGACATTGAAGCCAAGGTTCGTGAGCTTCTTGAAACAACTCACAACGCCTTTTACATCGGGCGTGGTCAAGATTACTATGTAGCTATGGAAGCAAGTCTCAAACTCAAAGAGATTTCTTACATCCAGTGTGAAGGTTTTGCAGCAGGAGAACTCAAGCACGGGACTATTGCCTTGATTGAAGAAGGAACGCCTGTCTTGGCCCTCTTGTCAGATCCAGTCCTTGCAAACCATACTCGTGGAAATATCCAAGAGGTGGCAGCTCGTGGTGCTAAGGTTCTCACTATCGCAGAAGAAAATGTTGCTAAAGATACAGACGACATCGTTCTTACGACTGTACACCCTTACCTCTCACCGATTTCAATGGTTGTACCAACTCAATTGGTCGCTTACTTTGCAACTCTACACCGTGGCCTTGATGTGGATAAACCACGTAACCTTGCTAAGTCAGTAACGGTAGAATAAGCTAAAAAAGTCTAGTTATCTAGGCTTTTTCTTGTGAGCAAACTAGGAAGCTAGCCGCAGGCTGTACTTGAGTACGGCAAGGTGAAGCTGACGTGGTTTGAATTTGATTTTAGAAGAGTCTTAATAAAAAATCCTAATCGAGTTTATTATGACGGCAAATATTGTGCAAAAATCAATCCCCCGAGCGTTAAGGCTTGGGGGATTGTTCTATAGGAGGGCTAGTTTAGTTCTCTTTTTTGTTTTTTAACAAGAACCCGAGACCTAGGAGTGCAAGGAGACTAATTCCTGCAAACAGAAGTTTGTGATCATTTTTGGTTCCTGTATTTGGAAGTTCAGCTTGTTTAGCTAGGGGCGCAGGTATATTTTCCTTGCTAGAGTTTTCTACCGATTCGTTTTGAACAGCTTCACTTACAGATGATGGTTGTGCTTCTTGTGCTGGTTGTGAATCAGTTGTAGCTTGCTTGGGTTTATCTTCTGCATCAGCTACTTTGGCATCTGGTTTAGTAGAGTCAGGTTTAGCTTGTGGAGCTGGAGTTTGCTGTTCCGATTTGATTACTCGGTTTGAAATATTGTCTTGACCATTATTGTGACCTTGTTCTTGTTTTAAGCTAGAAAGGTCAAATTCTGGTTTTTCTTCCACAGCTGGGGCAACGATGGCACCGCCTTGAGAGATTCTAAGAACAGTAGCTGTAAGGGCATTTAATTTCAAGCCTTTTTCAGTCCATTCGAGTCCTTTCGGGTTGGCAATTCCTACTGGCCCTGCTTGGTTTTCATCTGCTAAAACTTCAGCATTTCTGAGGTGGGCAAAGGCAGTTCCCAAATTAAATTCGCGAGCTTTTTCGTCCGCATTGACAAAGACTGCGTAGATGTCTCCATTTGGAGCAGTGATTTGGTAGCCAATTACTACGTCCTCTTTTGCCACACCATTTTGGCCTGGGACAGTGATGAGGTGGACACGGTCTTTGATATCTTGGAGACTCTTAAGTCGGAAGGCATCTGTAGATTGACGAAGAGCAATCAACCCTTTCATATAGTCACGGCTCTTGACATTTTCAGGATATGCTTTTCCATCTGTAGCCTTAGTCCAGTCAAACTTGTTAATAGCATCACTCGAATCATAAGAGTCATGGATGAAGTAAGGATAGTCAAATGGATTGCCGTCCTTATCACGCAACAAGTGAGATTTGTTTGGAACCTTATCCTCCGATACTGGAGTCTTGTAGGCTGGGTCACGGAATTGTTTAGTACGTCCGTATTCCTGACCAGAGTGGATAAACGGAGTTCCTTGAGCTGTCAAGACCATGAGGTTTCCAAGTCGCAAACGACGGTGGATTTCAGCATAGTTCTCAGCCTTGCTTGGGTCTTTTTTGATAGACTGGGCGATGATGTCAAAGAGGGTCAAGTTATCATGGGCTGCGATGTATTGGATGACATCTCCAGGGCTGTCAGCTTCAAAGTTGGTTGGTTGAGCAATGATATTTTTGAAGATGGTGTTGATATCACGCTTGCCACCTGTGATAAAGGCAGGTTGACCTTCGTTTGGATAACCAGACTTGAGGTTGTTACGAATGTCATCTGAAAAGACAGCGACTGTATCGGTATGTTTCATCCAATCTTGGTCAGCAGCTTTAGTAGGCATGTTCTCATCACCTGCATAGGTTCTCCAACCTTCACCAAGCATGATTAAGTGTGGATTGAGGGCGCGTGCGGCCTTGTACGCTTCTTCAATAGAAGCTGCATCATGGTCTCCCATCATATCGAAGCGGAATCCATCCACTTTGTAGGTATCAACTAGATATTTGATAGAGTCAACTAGGAGTCGTTTGGTCATATGGTGGGTTGTCCCCAAGCGTCCACCACCAAAGCTAGTGCGAGGTGTCCCATCAGCATCCATAAAGTGGTAGTAGTTTGGCTCTAAATTTTCAAAGATAT
>NZ_JBKOTT010000114.1:0-2824 GCF_049737895.1 Streptococcus sp. CL8.13
TGATGAAGCAGAGTATGTAGCATCAGTGGTCCATGCTAAGGTGCTAGGGACAGAGCACGTCCTTTATGCGATTTTGCATGATGGAAATGCCTTGGCGACTCGTATCTTGGAGAGGGCTGGTTTTTCTTATGAAGACAAGAAAGATCAGGTCAAGATTGCTGCCCTTCGTCGAAATTTAGAAGAACGGGCAGGCTGGACTCGTGAAGACCTCAAGGCTCTACGCCAACGCCATCGTACAGTAGCTGACAAGCAAAATTCTATGGCTAATATGATGGGTATGCCCCAGACTCCAAGCGGTGGTCTTGAGGACTATACGCATGATTTGACAGAGCAAGCGCGTTCTGGTAAGTTAGAACCAGTCATCGGTCGAGATAAGGAAATCTCGCGTATGATTCAAATCTTGAGCCGTAAGACCAAGAACAATCCTGTCTTGGTTGGAGATGCTGGTGTCGGGAAAACAGCCTTGGCGCTTGGGCTCGCTCAGCAGATTGCTAGTGGTGATGTACCTGCGGAAATGGCTAAGATGCGCGTGTTAGAGCTTGATTTGATGAATGTCGTTGCAGGGACACGCTTCCGTGGTGACTTTGAAGAGCGCATGAACAATATCATCAAGGATATTGAAGAAGATGGCCAAGTCATCCTCTTTATCGATGAACTCCACACTATCATGGGTTCTGGGAGTGGAATTGACTCAACTCTGGATGCGGCCAATATCTTGAAACCAGCCTTGGCGCGTGGAACTTTGAGAACGGTTGGTGCGACTACTCAGGAAGAATATCAAAAACACATCGAAAAAGATGCGGCCCTTTCTCGTCGTTTCGCCAAAGTGACGATTGAAGAGCCAAGTGTGGCCGACAGTATGGCCATTTTGCAAGGTTTGAAGGTGACTTATGAGAAACATCACCGTGTGCAAATCAC
The DNA here is from genome assembly GCF_049737895.1 of Streptococcus sp. CL8.13. The sequence continues at coordinate 919 of NZ_JBKOTT010000114.1, forward strand.
AGATGGAGCGGTCGAAACAGCGGTTAAGATGGCGCATCGTTACTTGACTAGTCGTCACTTGCCAGACTCTGCTATCGATCTTTTGGATGAAGCAGCGGCAACAGTGCAAAATAAAACTAAAAATGTAAAAGCAGACGATTCAGGTTTGAGTCCAGCTGACAAGGCCTTGATGGATGGCAAGTGGAAACAGGCAGCTCAGCTAATTGCAAAAGAAGAGGAAGTGCCTGTCTATAAAGACTTGGTGACAGAGTCTGATATTTTGACTACCTTGAGTCGTTTATCAGGTATTCCAGTCCAAAAACTGACTCAGACTGACGCTAAGAAATACCTGAATCTGGAAGCTGAATTGCACAAACGTGTCATCGGTCAAGATCAAGCAGTTTCAAGTATTAGCCGTGCGATTCGCCGCAACCAGTCAGGGATTCGCAGTCATAAGCGTCCGATTGGTTCCTTTATGTTCCTAGGGCCTACAGGTGTCGGTAAGACCGAATTGGCCAAGGCTTTGGCAGAAGTTCTTTTTGACGATGAATCAGCCCTTATCCGCTTTGATATGAGTGAGTATATGGAGAAATTCGCAGCCAGCCGTCTCAATGGAGCTCCTCCGGGTTATGTGGGTTATGAAGAAGGTGGGGAGTTGACCGAGAAGGTTCGCAACAAACCATACTCTGTTCTCCTCTTTGATGAGGTAGAAAAAGCCCACCCAGACATCTTTAATGTCCTCTTGCAGGTCTTGGATGACGGTGTCTTGACTGATAGCAAGGGCCGCAAGGTTGACTTTTCAAATACCATTATTATCATGACGTCAAATCTTGGTGCGACAGCCCTTCGTGATGACAAGACCGTCGGTTTTGGAGCTAAGGATATTCGTTTTGACCAAGAAAATATGGAAAAACGCATGTTTGAAGAGCTGAAAAAAGCTTATAGACCGGAGTTTATCAACCGTATTGATGAAAAGGTGGTCTTCCATAGCCTGTCTAGCGACCATATGCAGGAAGTGGTGAAGATTATGGTTAAACCTTTAGTTGCAAGTTTGGCTGAAAAAGGCATTGACTTGAAATTACAAGCTTCCGCACTGAAATTATTGGCCAATCAAGGATATGACCCAGAGATGGGAGCTCGTCCACTTCGTAGAACTCTACAAACAGAAGTGGAAGACAAGTTGGCAGAACTTCTTCTCAAGGGAGAATTAGAGGCAGGCAGCACACTTAAGATTGGTGTTAAAGCAGGCCAGTTAAAATTTGATATTGCATAAAAATGGAGAATCAGGAGCAATCTTGATTCTTTTTTTCGCAATTTTTTTATAAAAAATGATAAAAAACTATTGAAAAAACAAAAATATAGTTTATAATAAAAACATAGACAACGAAAATATCAAAAAATATAAAAAGGTAATGCGTTTATGAAAAAGAAAACAGCAGTGGTATTTGGGACCTTTGCCCCTCTTCATCAGGGTCATATCGATCTAATCCAGCGAGCGAAGCGACAGTGTGACCAGGTCTGGGTTGTCGTTTCAGGCTATGAGGGAGATAGAGGGGAGCAGGTAGGCTTAACGCTTCAAAAAAGATTTCGCTATATCCGAGAGGCCTTTCGTGATGACGAGTTGACCTCTGTCTGCAAGTTAGACGAGAGCAAGCTTCCCCGTTACCCTATGGGCTGGCAGGAGTGGTTGGACCAAATGTTAGAGGAGATTTCCTATGATGAAACCCAGCAAGAACTAATTTTCTTTGTGGGAGAAGCAGACTACCAGCAAGAATTATCAAATCGTGGCTTTGAGACTGTCTTGCAAGAAAGAAAGTTTGGTATCTCAGCGACTATGATTCGAGAAAATCCAAGCAAATATTGGAAATATATTGCTCAACCCTTCCGACGTCAGTTTACAAAGAAAGTGTTGATTATGGGAAGTGCC
>NZ_JBKOTT010000115.1:0-2795 GCF_049737895.1 Streptococcus sp. CL8.13
TCTGACCTAGCTGGTGTCGCAGTCTTTGCGGACAATGCCCAAGAAGAACGTGAAAAGCAATTTGACTACAAGTCACTCTTGAAGGTAACCAATATTGATGTCAAGAACCAAGCCATCGATGTTGAGGTTGGCAATATCTTTGACGAAGATTAAGAGATAGAACTAAAGGTTGGAACGATTGTCCCAGCCTTTCTTTGCAAATAGAATAGAAGGAAGCTTATGAAAACACCATTTATCAATAAAGAAGACTTAGAAGCGATTGTTGCTGAGTTCCCGACACCCTTTCACTTGTATGATGAGAAGGGGATTCGTGAGAAGGCAAGAGCTGTCAACCAAGCCTTTTCTTGGAACAAGGGCTTTAAGGAATATTTTGCAGTTAAGGCAACTCCAACACCAGCTATCCTGAAAATCCTCCAAGAGGAAGGTTGCGGTGTGGACTGTTCTAGTTATGTAGAACTCTTGATGAGTCACAAACTGGACTTTCCGGGTTCTGAAATTATGTTCTCCTCTAACAACACGCCAGACAAGGAATATGCCTATGCGCGTGAATTGGGTGCAACCATTAACTTGGATGCCTTTGAAGATATTGAACATCTGGAGCGAGCGGCAGGCATTCCAGAAATCATCTCTTGTCGTTACAATCCTGGCGGTGTTTTTGAACTGGGGACAGACATCATGGACAATCCTGGAGAGGCAAAGTTTGGCATGACCAAGGACCAGCTCTTTGAAGCCTTTGCCATCTTGAAGGAAAAAGGAGCCAAGACTTTTGGGATTCACTCCTTCCTAGCATCTAATACGGTGACCTATCTCTACTATCCAGAGTTGGCTCGTCAGCTTTTTGAATTGGCTGTTGAAATCAAGGAAAAGTTGGGTATTTCGCTAGACTTTATCAATCTTTCTGGTGGTATTGGTGTTAACTATCGTCCAGATCAGGAGCCAAACGATATCGCCTTGATTGGTGAGGGAGTTCGCAAGGTGTATGAAGAAGTTCTTACACCAGCAGGTCTTGGTGAGGTCAAGATTTTCACAGAATTGGGTCGCTTTATGTTAGCCCCTCACGGAGCTTTGGTCACAAGAGTCACTCATAAGAAGAAAACTTACCGTACCTATCTAGGTGTGGATGCATCAGCGGTCAACCTCATGCGTCCAGCCATGTACGGAGCCTACCACCATATCACCAATCTGACTCATCCAGAAGGACCAGCTGAGGTGGTAGATGTGGTCGGTTCACTCTGCGAAAACAATGATAAATTTGCAGTGAATCGCGAGTTACCTCATACAGAAATCGGTGATTTGTTGGTAATTCATGATACAGGTGCCCACGGTTTTTCAATGGGCTATCAGTACAACGCCAAACTTCGTTCTGCGGAAATCCTCTATACTGAAGAAGGCAAAGCGCGTCAAATCCGCCGTGCAGAGCGCCCTGAGGACTATTTTGCAACCTTGTATGATTTTGATTTTGAAGAATAAAATGATAATTAATTGAAAATGAAATTGAAAAACAGATTGCTTTCTAAAAAATAGGCAAAAATCTTGTTTTTCCTTCAAGTCGTGATATAATAAAACTATAAAACGTTTTCAAGGAAGGTAACGATATGTCTGAAGAAACAATTGATTATGGACAAGTGACAGGAATGGTGCATTCGACAGAAAGCTTTGGTTCGGTAGATGGGCCTGGTATTCGCTTTATTGTCTTTTTGCAGGGCTGTCACATGCGTTGCCAGTATTGCCACAATCCAGACACATGGGCTATGGAGTCCAATAAATCACGTGAACGGACAGTAGATGATGTCTTGGCAGAGGCCTTGCGCTACCGCGGTTTCTGGGGAAATAAGGGTGGTATTACAGTCAGTGGGGGAGAAGCCCTCTTGCAGATTGATTTCTTGATTGCCCTCTTCACCAAGGCTAAAGAACAAGGAATCCACTGTACCTTGGATACCTGTGCCCTTCCATTCCGTAATAAACCACGTTACCTTGAAAAGTTTGACAAGCTCATGGCTGTCACTGACTTGGTTCTCTTGGATATTAAGGAAATCAATGAAGAACAGCATAGGATCGTTACTAGCCAAACTAATAAAAACATATTGGCCTGTGCCCAGTATCTATCAGATATTGGAAAACCTGTCTGGATTCGCCACGTGCTAGTTCCAGGTTTGACAGATAGAGACGATGATTTGATTGAACTTGGTAAGTTCGTCAAGACCCTCAAAAATGTTGATAAGTTTGAAATCCTGCCTTATCACACCATGGGTGAGTTCAAGTGGCGTGAACTGGGAATTCCATATTCCCTCGAAGGGGTCAAACCACCAACAGCAGATCGCGTGAAAAATGCTAAAAAACTCATGGATACCGAAAGTTATCAAGACTACATGAAACGTGTACATGGATAAAAAAGAAGCCTGATGGAAACATCGGGCTTTTGATACTCAATGAAAATCAAAGAGCGAACTAGGAAGCTAGCCGCAGGCTGCTCAAAACATGGTTTTGAGGTTGTGGATAGAACTGACGAAGTCAGTAACATATATACGGCAAGGCGAAGCTGACGTGGTTTGAAGAGATTTTCGAAGAGTATGACTTGCAAAAAGACTTAGCAAACCAGCTAAGCCTTTTTCTTCTTATCTCGAACGTTGTTTTCCAGCGTTGCGATTTTTGTGTTTTTTCTTGCTTGTGATAGCAGTTGGTTGTTCAGGAGTAACGTCTTTTCGTCCACTTGGTGTTGAGAAAGAACGTGCTTTTGGTGGGTTCTTGGCTAGTTCTTCACGGACTTTTTTGCGAAGTTTTGGACGAACGATATA
>NZ_JBKOTT010000116.1:0-2663 GCF_049737895.1 Streptococcus sp. CL8.13
AGTTCATAACCGTTCAAGACAATATCGTAAGCAATGGCACGAACCTTCGCCAAATCACCTTCTAATTCGTGAGCAGTCTCTTCCTGTGGTAGAGTAAATGGATGGTGGGCGCTCATGTAACGACCTTCTTCTTCAGACCATTCAAACATTGGCCAGTCAACCACCCAAAGGAAGTTGAATTTATCATTATCAATCAAACCAAGCTCTTTGGCAATACGTCCACGAAGGGCACCAAGCGTTGCATTAGCCACTTCAAGCGTATCCGCCACAAAGAGAACCAAGTCCTTATCTTCAAGAGCAAGCGCTGTTGTCAATTCTGCTTGGATGCTAGTCAAGAACTTGGCAACTGGTCCGTTTAATTCTCCATCAACCACCTTGACCCAAGCAAGACCTTTGGCACCATACTGTTTGGCTACTTCGGTCATCTTGTCGATGTCTTTACGTGAATAGTTGTCCGCAGCTCCTTTGACCACAATTGCTTTTACAGCAGGTGCTTCTGAAAAGACTTTAAAGTCTACACCTTTGACTACTGCTGTCAGGTCCTGAAGCAACATGTCAAAACGGGTATCTGGCTTGTCAGAACCGTAAAGAGCCATAGCATCATCATATTTCATACGAGGAAATGGAAGCGTCACTTCGATGCCTTTAGTTTCTTTCATCACGCGCGCAATCAAACCTTCTGTGATATCTTGGATTTCTTGCTCAGTAAGGAAAGATGTTTCCAAGTCGACCTGAGTAAATTCAGGCTGGCGGTCACCACGCAAGTCCTCGTCACGGAAACATTTAACGATTTGATAATAGCGGTCAAAACCAGCATTCATCAAGAGCTGTTTCGTGATTTGTGGACTTTGAGGAAGCGCGTAAAAATGCCCTTTATTAACACGAGATGGCACCAAATAGTCACGCGCCCCTTCAGGCGTTGACTTAGAAAGGAATGGTGTCTCCACGTCGATAAACTCCAACTCATCCAAGTAGTTGCGGATAGAGTGGGTCACCTTAGCACGAAGCTTGAGATTTTCCAACATTTCTGGACGACGAAGGTCAAGGTAACGGTAACGTAAACGTGTATCGTCATTGGCCTCAATGCCATCCTTAATCTCAAATGGGGTTGTCTTAGCTGTATTCAGCACTGTCAGAGCTGTCACGTTTAACTCAACTGCACCAGTTGGTAACTTATCATTGGCTTGCTCACGCGCAGCGACCTGACCAGTCACCTCGATAACAAATTCACTACGAAGGCTTTCAGCTGTTGTCATGACCTCTGCAGATACTTTTTCAGGGTTGATAACCAACTGCATGATCCCTTCACGGTCACGAAGGTCGATAAAGATCAAACCACCAAGGTCACGACGACGACCAACCCATCCTTTCAAGGTCATTTCTTGTCCGATGTGTTCCTCACGAACACGACCAGCATACATACTACGTTTCATTGTTTCTCTCCTCTTTTATTCTGTTACTATTTTACCATAAAAGCGCAGGCTCTTCATGAAAATCAGCAGAAAAGTTTGCCAGTCTTTAAAAATCAAGTGAAGGACCTAAAAAATTAGCGCTAAAACAAAAATCCGATGAAAACATCACCGGACTCTTTTATTTTGAATTTTTGCCTGCTTTACGCTTTTCAGCAATTTCGGCTGCCTTTCGAGGCAAGACAATTTCCGTTGTGTAAGCTGTCCCAAAGCGCAAGACACCTGCAATAGGGGCAAAGACGACTGCTAGATAGTTATAGAAGAAATCTCCCTTGAAAGCATAAGCTAGCGCTCCAATGATGAAAAATAGAACGACTGCTTGAATCACTGCTAATAAAATTACTCGTTTCATGTGACCTCCTGACTCTATTATAGCATGAGAATCATCAAAAAGCTGACTAAATTATTCAAAGCGTGGAGAGAAATACTGTAGACCAGACCTTTTCTGCTAATATAAGCCAAGCCCAAGCTAAAACCAAGACTAGTATAGACTAAAAATTGTTGCACATCTCCTGGGAAATGAATCAAGGCAAACAGAACACTAGTTACCAGAAGAAAAATTAGAGTTTGTTTACTATTGTCCTGCTTAGGAAAGAGGTAGCGTGCTAACATCCCTCTAAAGATAAGTTCTTCCGTCAAAGGAGCAAAAATAACGACCGCAAAGAAGGAGAAGAGTGGCTGAGCCAAGGTCAAGTCTGTCGCCATTTGTTGATTTACCGAAGGATCATCTGGCAAGAAAAACTGGACAAGCAGAGATAAGAACCAAACCAGAGCAGGAAGCCAAATAAATCGGTTGAAGCCACTCTTCTCAATATGAACAGGACCTTTCTGATACCATTTATAAATGACGTACACATATACTCCAGCCAAGGCCACATAAAGCAAGGTAGTAGCATAGGGTGAAGCGCCTAGATTCAAAGCTTCTACAGCCCCACTCTGAACGGTACCATAGATAAACACAAAGGATAGAATGGCTAGAAGAAACCAGCCAAGGTTTTTAAGTAGTTTCATATAAATCTCCTATCTTGCTTTATAGCTGTTTTTCAATACAAAGAGGTTCGCTATTCCTAACACAAGTACCCAGGCAAGTAACATACCGATGTTAGAAAAAGATATCTCTCCACCTTTTTTATTTAAAAGATTTACAATAGGACCGATGAACGAATAATCCAACACTTTTTGAGCCGTATCATT
>NZ_JBKOTT010000117.1:0-2584 GCF_049737895.1 Streptococcus sp. CL8.13
AAAACAAAAAGACACTTTTATTTCAATTTTTCATCCATTAGCAACCAGTTTTGACACATTTGTGGACTTCTCAGCACCGCCACTTTCTGTAAAATGTGAGATTCAAAACACCTCTAATGGCTCTATTGTAGCAAGATTTTTTCGGAAATGCAAGGCACAAGAAAAATTTCTTGAACTTGATGCCATTTTCTTTCAATTTCTTAATAGTAGCTGGGCCGATTCCTTTCAAGGCAAGGAGTTCTTTTTCAGTCCAGTTTTTGAAATCTGAAGCAGACTTGATCCCTTCATCATAGAAAGTTTTGGCACGATCAAGTGGAAGTCCACCCAAGTTTGCTGCAAAATCTTCTACAGAATTGGCTACTTTTTGAGCTTGCTCTTTGGTAGCTTCTACTGCTTGTTCAACTTTTTTAGAAACAGCCTTACCAGCTTGGCTTGCTGACTGTTCTGCACGTTTCACGACTTTTTTTGTCTCTTCTACAACCTTAGTCACAGTACTTGAAAAGGCACCTGCACGACGGAGGCTATTTCGTAATTGTTTTTTACGATTGAGTTTCTTTGACATGATAAAATCCTTTCAATAAAAAACCCCTGCTCTGACAAGGATTTAATATAAATATTCTATCAAGATTTTAGTAAAAAATCAAGAATCTTTCTCGTTTAATAATTTCGCTCACCGAATAAGCCTTCTGGCAAATCATGAAATCCCTTGCCTGATTTGAAGTTTTCAAACTTACCAAGTAAGAACTGATAAGCATCCAAACGGCTTTCGTAGCGAATCATAGCATCTTTGGCACGCTCGTCTTGGTCTTCTTCGTAGACTTTTTGGCTTTCCTTATGTGCCATGTCGTTGATCATAATCTGGGTATTGACCCAGGCTTCAAATTCCTTCATAAATTCTTGTTCGTAACTCATTTTTTCTCCTTATTCTAATTCACGGAAATAGTCCGTGTCAATCTCTCGGTAGGGCTGGATATCCTGAACGTATTCCAGCACCCCTTGGAATTCTCCGTTTTCATCGTGCACTGCTGCGTAGGTGATGTGGACAAACTTGCCTCGCGAATCGGACTTAAACCACATTTCATACTTGTTTTTGCTTCCCTCACGAAGCCCCTTCATGATGGTCTTGACCTTGTCCAAGTACTTAGGCGGATGGCAAAGTTCGACATTGCGCCCAACTTGGGACGGGGTCCGTTTGAAAATCATCTCATCAGCTGGCGTATTGTCATTGTAATACTGGAAAATATCATCTTTATTGACAAAGGTAATCTCCATAGGGAGGTGATTGAGGATGAGATTGGCCTGCTCAACTGAGAGATAGCCATTCCCAAAAGCCTGTTGACTATGACGGTCCAGCACTGCTTCCTTTTCCTTAGGGGTAAAGGTAATGGTAAACTGTCCTTCTGGTGTATCGATAACTTGTTGAACTTGACCTTCTGCCGTATCTAACTGTACAGGCTCCCCTGCGCTCTTTTCCTCAACAAAACTCTGTCTTTCTGGCACCCATTTTTCTGACGGACGGATGATGGCATAACCATAGGCATCGCTCTCCTCCGCAATCTGAAGCCAGTCATCCTGAGTAAAGGACTCAAGGAGAATCATGAGAAGGATGGACTCTTCCTTGAAAATCATACTTTCAAACTCTGTCGCAAAAGCTTCAAAATCTTCTTTTACACTGCGAATCGACACTTCTGGTAGTGACTTGGCTGTCGCTAAAGCTGTTTGAAAGAGTTCCCTGATCTGATCATCCACTCCCCACATAACTTTTGGAGGCGAATCGTGACCATAGCGCTCCATGATTGGGAAAAAGAGCTCTTCCTTACGTTGGTAATGGATATCAAATTGACCTACAAGTCCCATCTGACGCACCAAACCCTTACGCATCTCCGCAAGCATTTCTTCATCTTCCATAGACTCATAGGTATCTAACAATCTACGAATGCGAATCAAGGCAGCACGGAGAGCCAGATTTTCTTCCTTGAAAATCCGAACTGGGTGGCCTGGGTGCTCGGTATCTGCAACTTCGACATCCTTAACAGCATTTTTAAAAAGATTGGCATGGACATCACAGAGTTCCATGACATCTTCAAAGGTGACACCTGAGTCTGAGTTCATCAGCTCGTGCTCCATAAGGGAAATCTCGATTGCTGAAACACCTGTAAAGGTCGCATCAAAGCGCTCCTGAACCGACTCAGGAGAGGCGCCATTATGCAATTCTAACAAAATATCCCGTAGGACATGAATCCGTTCATCTGCCATTAGTCTAATCCAATCACTTCGTAGCCATTAGCTTCCAGTGTGCGGACAATCTTGTCCATAGGAGTTCCTTCAAGCTTAGAACCCTGTTTGAGTGATACTTTACGACCAACTGTATTGCGCATCAAGGGATTGGCAAGAGGTTTAAAACCAAGCTCAACTAGAATTTCCAAGACTTCTGGATGCTTGTCAACCACTTCTGCAACGGGAATTGACACATCGATGATATTATCCATGACGACCTCCATTGAATGTTCTAAAATGATTTTACTGCTTTTATTATACCACAAGGAAAGAGATTAAAAAACTAGCAGTGGAGTTCCTGCTAGTT
>NZ_JBKOTT010000118.1:0-2328 GCF_049737895.1 Streptococcus sp. CL8.13
GTCGAATTAGCAATAAAACTACAGGATCTTTGTAAAAAATATAATGTTCCATTTATCGTTAATGATGATATTGAGTTAGCATTGGAAATAGATGCTGATGGCGTACATGTAGGACAGGATGACCTTGGAGTTGATGAAATTAGAAAATTGATGCCAGATAAAATAATTGGTCTTTCTATAAAAAACAAGGAAGAATTTCAACAATCAAAAGTTGAATATGTAGATTATGTTGGTGTTGGTCCTGTATTTGATACCCAGTCAAAGGATGATGCTGGAGGTGCTATAGGTTATGAAGGTCTTAAATTGATGAGAAAACTACTGCCACAAATGCCCTTAGTTGCAATTGGTGGGATACAGACGCAACATATTAAAGACATTATACAGACCAATATAGATGGTGTTTCAATCATTTCAGCAATATCGTATGCAAAAAATATAGAAAAAACTGTTCGAGAAATGAATGAACAATTTTAACTTTTTTATTCTTGTCTTTTAAGTCAATAGGATTCTCTCACTCGATAAGTTGGGTTATTATCCTTCATAAGTGAATAGGCTGTTTATATGGTTTACTTAGTGATTTTACTACAATAGATTGGCCTAGCTTATTTCTCAGTTCAATTTCTTGAACTGGAAAAAATCGTTTGTTATAATATTTATATAATTAAATAATAAAGACATTTGGGGTGCTTTAGGCTGAGATGATACCCATTGAACCTGATACAGTTAAGACTGGCGAAGGGAAATGTGAAATGGTTTTGTATTTATAGAAACTAACCATCTAATCTTGTAAGCTGAACTCTAATTTCTATCTGTAATTAGAGTTTTTTCTTTTACGAAACTGGATGAAGATGATACAAAGCATTTAGGTAGCTCACCTTGAATGCCCCACTTTTCTTTAAAAAAGGAGTTTTTTTATGTTGAAAAAATGGCAATTAAAAGATGTTATCTTACTTGCTTTCTTGTCTATCTTTTTTGGTGGCGTTTTTGTGGGTTCAGGTTATCTGTTTGATATCCTCACTCTGATTTTAGCCCCTCTTGGCTTGCAGGCCTTTGCCAATGAAATCCTCTTTGGTCTCTGGTGTATGGCTGCGCCCATTGCGGCCATCTTTGTTCCAAGAGTGGGAAGTGCAACGATTGGAGAAGTGCTAGCTGCGCTTGCTGAAGTCCTTTATGGTAGCCAATTCGGTCTAGGTGCCCTTTTGTCTGGCTTGGTTCAAGGTTTGGGAAGTGAACTTGGTTTTATCGTAACCAAGAATCGCTATGAAAGTTGGCTCTCTCTAACTGCCAATAGTATTGGAATTACGCTTGTTAGCTTTGTCTATGAATACATTAAGTTAGGTTACTATGCCTTCTCCCTTCCTTTTGTGCTTTCCTTGCTTGTGGTGCGCTTTATTTCCGTCTTTTTCTTCTGTACTATCTTGGTTCGTGCCATTGTCAAACTCTATCATCAGTTTGCAGCTGGAGGAAAGGCATAGATGGGGCTGGAACTACGAGCGATTCAGTCCCCAATTTTTTCGGAACCGATTGATTTTACTTTTCATGAGCAAGCCTTTACCTTGTTAGTTGGAAGCAGTGGTTCGGGAAAATCTAGTCTCTTTCAAATGATTGCCCAAGTCAGTTCTCTTCCCTATAGCGGTCAAGTCCTGATAAATGGGAGCGAGGTCAGTCAGCTTTCTATCGTCGAACGTGTCCAGACGGTTGGTATTCTTTTTCAAAATCCCAATCATCAATTTACCATGGAGAACTTGTTTGAGGAGCTGGTTTTTACCTTGGAAAATATCGGGCATCCCGTTCAGGAAATTGATTCTAAAATAGCAGAGGTTGTCCAGCAATGTCGCTGCGAGAAGATCTTGCACCGTCCCATCCATCACTTATCAGGTGGGGAAAAGCAAAAGGCTGCTTTGGCTGTTCTCTTTGCTATGAATCCTAGGGTCTATCTCTTGGATGAGCCCTTCGCTTCTATTGACCGCAAGAGTAGAATCGAGATATTGGAGATTCTAAAAGAGTTGGCCTCTAATGGGAAGACAGTTATTTTGTGCGACCATGATTTATCTGACTATGAAGCCTATATCGACCATATGGTGGAGCTAAGAGACGGACAACTAACGAAAATAAATCAAATCCCTGCCTCTGAAATGACACAGGCTGTTTCAAAGGAGATTGCTTCTAGCCCAGGACTATTCCATATGGATAGAACGACTTGTGAGCTGAATCATCGCTCCCTCTTTTCGATTGCGGATTTCACATTCTACCAAGGAATTTCCTGTATCTTGGGTGATAATGGTGTCGGGAAATCAACCCTCTTTCGGTCTATTCTTCAATTTCAAA
>NZ_JBKOTT010000119.1:0-2159 GCF_049737895.1 Streptococcus sp. CL8.13
AGAGTCAATACACGATTATCAACTGTACCATGAAGAATAAATGGAAATATAGTTAATATAAAACTAGAAATCTCTAAATATTTTATCCAAGGAGATTGAGACATCTTACTTTTAAACTGACTGATTTTCCTATACTCACTAGCTAATCTAGTATCAAAATCTTTACCAATTTTATTAAAGATTAAAAACTCCAGGATAAAATTACTTATTAATACGATATAAGTAGAAACGTTTCCTGGGAAAAATTTATTGATTAAAATTGGAAAACTCATTAACAGGATCGAGTTTATAGCCAAACAAATAGATACTATTTTATTCTTCACAGAGTATATAGGTAGCGATACTATTGAATAGAGAAACGCTAAAAAAATAAGCACGAAATACTCTGTGCTGCTAATTAGCGGCGCCCTTAATGATAAAAATAGATAGGCACCCCACACGATGATATGCGCTTTACGAATTGACTCTAGATTACTCATCTACCTACTCCTAATATTTAAAGGGAATCCATTTTTAGTTTACATTCTCTTTCAAACAAGTCATAAGCATTTTATGATATTTCCTTCTTCTACATTAGGTAAAGTTGAAATACATTTTTTGCAAGTGAAAATATTATTATTATTTGAAACCCCCAAATATCTATCCCTTTTCTAGACCTAAACCAAGTCAGATTAAAGATACAAATATAATGATAAGGCTTTCTTTTACTTTAGACTACCATAAAACAAGGAATCTTTCAACAAAATTCATTGGCAAACTACTATTCTAGAAGATTGACAGCTCAAATCTTTCAGAATAGAACAATCCTAACTATCGAATATCCTAACTTCATAAATATCCATGTAATTCTAGACTTAGAATTCCTATAAACTAAATGTTTTCGCACTCTTCTAAAACATTGATTGCCTTAAATTTTAATTTTTGAAGGATTCTAAAGCTAGAATAGTCCCATCACAATCAGTTTTGAATTATTATACTCAATGAAAATCAAAGAGCAAACTAGGAAACTAGCCGCAGGCTGTACTTGAGTACGGCAAGGCGACGTTGACGTGGTTTGAATTTGATTTTCGAAGAGTATTAACAATTTAGAAACGCTATGATTCCACTCCTTTTACATTAAAAAGGAACTGCATAAAGCAATCCCTTTCTGATTTTGAAATTATTTACTTAAAATTTGATAGTTGAGATAATCAATAACTCACCTATAAAAGAAATGATAGGATGATTCCTTATTTATTGATTTCAAGCTCCGACAACTGTGTTTGAATAACTGACAGTTCTGCACCAGCCTGAAGAAGAGCAGCTGCAGTATAGGCACCTTCTACAATTGGAACCCTATTGATCATGATACTTTTATCACTGAAATCAGCTACCATTTCTAAGTTCATTTTAGCAGAACCTAGGTCAAAAAAAGCTAATAAAGTATCTGCTGGATTTTCGGAAACAACCCTATCTACTTGATCAAAACTTGTTCCAATTCCTCCATCTTCGGTTCCTCCTACATAAGTAATCGGAACATCTTTAGCTACTTCACTAATCAGTTCAACAACACCTTGTGCAATGTTTTTGGAATGTGAAACGATAACAAGACCAACACTTCCCATTAAACCACCCCAGTTTCTAAAAGAGCAGTAAAGAGTAATCCTGATGAGAATGATCCAGGATCAATATGTCCAAGAGAACGTTCTCCTACATAAGATGCCCTTCCTTTAGTTGCAAGTAAATCTTTGGTAGCATTCACTAGCTTATCAATAACCTCTTGAGTCAATTGACCAGCAGACAAGGCAGCAATAACAGGAGTCCAAACATCAACCATTGTCTTTTCTCCAACTTCTGCTTTCCCACGTTTGACAATCATATCCAAACCACTTTGTAAGATTTCCTCTATTTTCGAATTTGAATCAGCCTTGGCCATGCCCATAAAAGCAGAGCCATACAAGGGACCAGAAGCACCACCTACCTTACTCAGTAGTTGCATTGAGACAAGTTTAAAAACATCACTGCTAGTCTCAAATTGCTTTCCTTCTAAGTTTTCCATAACTGCAGCCATGCCACGCGCCATATTTCCACCGTGGTCTCCATCTCCTATAGGAGTGTCTAGCTCACTAAGGTAATCTTTCTGTTCTTGAATCTTTTTATTAAAAAGCTTCATCCATTCA
>NZ_JBKOTT010000120.1:0-2059 GCF_049737895.1 Streptococcus sp. CL8.13
GACACGCAAAAAAAGAACTGACTTAGGCGCCAATCTCATTGAGATTTTAGGGTGCCAAATCAATTCCTTTGATAATTTAAGTGTACACCATTTTTACTAGAAAAGCAAATTGACTAGCAGGAACAGACTGCTATAAATCGCTATAAACCGTGTTGAATTAGAGTCGTTTTTTTACTTGCTTTTATCCGCAGGCGCTAAAAAACGGAAGACATGGTATAATAGTACCAGGTAATAAAAAAAGCACGTTTGACCGTGCTAGTTTCTTGCCTGCTGAACTCATCATATAGTATAGTGGCTCCTTTGTGGGGCTTTTTTTGTGAACATTTTTAGGAACTTTTAAAGAATTTAAAGAAAATATAAGGAAATATGATTTTAAAGAAAATCAGGAATATCAAGGCCTTTACTTACTAATGAAATATAAAAATCAAGCGGTAGCGGAATAACTCAAAATGTGATAAGATAGGGGTATGAATCTGAAAGTGAAACAAAAAATACCATTAAAAATCAAGCGCATGGGAATTAATGGTGAGGGAATCGGCTTTTATCAAAAAACATTAGTCTTTGTGCCTGGTGCTCTCAAAGGAGAAGATATCTATTGTCAGATTACTTCTATTAAACGTAACTTTATTGAGGCAAAATTACTGAAGGTCAACAAGAAGTCTAAATTCCGAGTTGTGCCAGCTTGTACTATTTACAATGAGTGCGGAGGCTGCCAAATCATGCACCTCCATTATGATAAGCAGCTAGAGTTCAAGACGGACTTACTTCATCAAGCACTGAAAAAATTTGCTCCTGTAGGATATGAAAACTATGAAATTCGTCCAACTATTGGAATGCAGGAACCCAAGTACTATCGTGCCAAGTTACAATTTCAGACTCGAAAATTTAAAAATCAGGTCAAGGCGGGCTTATATGCACAAAACTCTCATTACTTAGTAGAGTTGAAAGAGTGCCTGGTACAAGACAAGGAAACTCAAGTGATTGCTAATCGTCTAGCAGAATTACTTACTTATCACCAGATTCCAATCACGGATGAGAGAAAAACTCTAGGTGTTAGAACTATAATGGTTCGACGAGCTAGAAAGACTGGACAGGTTCAGATTATTATTGTTACAAATCGCCAGCTTAATTTAACCCAACTAGTAAAAGACTTGGTTAAAGATTTTCCAGAAGTTGTGACAGTAGCTGTGAATACAAATACAGCTAAAACCAGTGAGATTTATGGTGAAAAGACAGAGATTATCTGGGGACAAGAGAGTATTCAAGAAGGTGTTCTTGATTATGAATTTTCACTATCTCCTCGAGCATTCTATCAACTAAATCCTGAACAAACAGAAGTCCTCTATAGCGAGGCGGTAAAAGCGCTGGATGTTGATAAAGAAGACCATTTGATTGACGCTTATTGTGGAGTTGGAACGATTGGATTTGCCTTCGCAAAGAAAGTTAAAACACTTAGAGGTATGGATATTATTCCAGAAGCCATTGAAGATGCCAAGCGAAATGCTAAAAGAATGGGATTTGACAACACACATTATGAAGCTGGAACGGCAGAAGAGATTATTCCTCGCTGGTATAAGGAAGGCTACCGAGCAGATGCTCTGATTGTGGATCCACCACGCACAGGTCTGGATGATAAGTTATTAGATACTATTCTTACCTATGTACCAGAAAAAATGGTCTATATTTCTTGCAATGTTTCGACCTTGGCAAGGGATTTGGTGCGTTTGGTAGAAGTCTACGATGTCCATTATATACAGTCTGTTGACATGTTTCCACACACCGCTCGAACTGAAGCAGTGGTAAAATTAATTAAAAAAGTTTCAAAAAAGTAGTTGACAAAGTTTAAAAAGTCGGTATAATGGTAAGAGTTGAAAATAACAGCTCAGGTCCGTTGGTCAAGGGGTTAAGACACCGCCTTTTCACGGCGGTAACACGGGTTCGAATCCCGTACGGACTATGGTATGTTGCGGATGGAAGCACTTGATGAAAAAAGTTCAAAAAAGTTTCAAAAAAGTGTTGACAAGCGAAAGCGGCTGTGATATACTAATATAGTTAAAGC
>NZ_JBKOTT010000121.1:0-2024 GCF_049737895.1 Streptococcus sp. CL8.13
TGCAGCCTTTGGATTGATGCTCCCAGTCTTTGCAGGTTATGTTGCCTACTCTATCGCTGAAAAACCAGGTTTGGTAGCGGGTTTTGTGGCTGGTGCTATTGCTAAAGAAGGTTTTGCCTTTGGTAAAATCCCTTATGCAGCAGGTGGTGAAGCAACTTCAACTCTTGCAGGTGTCTCATCTGGTTTCCTAGGTGCCCTTGTTGGTGGATTTATCGCAGGTGCTTTAGTTCTTGCTATCAAGAAATACGTTAAAGTTCCTCGTTCACTTGAAGGTGCAAAATCAATCCTTCTCTTGCCACTTCTTGGAACAATCTTGACTGGATTTGTCATGCTAGCTGTTAACATCCCAATGGCAGCAATCAACACTGCTATGAATGACTTCCTAGGCGGTCTTGGAGGCGGTTCAGCTGTCCTTCTTGGTATCGTCCTTGGTGGAATGATGGCTGTTGACATGGGTGGACCAGTTAACAAAGCTGCCTATGTCTTTGGTACAGGTACGCTTGCAGCGACTGTTTCTTCAGGTGGTTCTGTGGCTATGGCAGCAGTTATGGCTGGAGGAATGGTGCCACCACTTGCCATCTTTGTCGCAACTCTTCTCTTTAAAGACAAATTTACTAAGGAAGAACGCAACTCTGGTTTGACAAACATCATCATGGGCTTGTCATTTATTACTGAGGGAGCGATTCCATTTGGTGCCGCTGACCCAGCTCGTGCTATCCCAAGCTTTATCCTTGGTTCTGCAGTAGCAGGCGGACTCGTTGGTCTTGCAGGTATCAAACTCATGGCGCCACACGGAGGAATCTTCGTCATCGCTCTTACTTCAAATGCCCTTCTTTACCTAGTCTTTGTCTTGATTGGAGCAATTGTAAGTGGTGTAGTTTATGGTTATCTACGTAAACCCCAAGCATAAAACTTATACTCTTCGAAAATCAAATTCAAACCACGTCAGCATCGCCTTGCCGTACTCAAGTACAGCCTGCGGCTAGCTTCCTAGTTTGCTCTTTGATTTTCATTGAGTATTAGATATAAAATGAAAAGATTGGACCGTTTGGTGCAGTCTTTTTCTCTTTCCGAAATGCTTGTGAAATATGGTATAATAGAAGAATGGCAAACAAGAATACAAGTAAAACAAGACGGAGACCGTCTAAAGCAGAACTCGAAAGAAAAGAAGCGATACAACGGATGTTGATTTCGCTAGGAATCGCGATTTTATTGATTTTTGCAGCCTTCAAATTAGGGGCTGCAGGTATAACCCTTTACAATTTAATTCGCTTGCTAGTAGGTAGCCTAGCTTATCTGGCAATATTTGGTATCCTGCTCTACCTCTTCTTTTTCAAGTGGATACGAAAACAGGAAGGCCTCTTATCAGGGTTTTTCACCATATTTGCAGGCTTACTCTTGATTTTGGAGGCCTACTTAGTTTGGAAATATGGTTTGGACAAGTCTGTTCTAAAAGGAACCATGGCTCAGGTTGTGACGGATCTGACTGGTTTTCGAACGACCAGTTTTGCTGGAGGTGGCTTGATTGGTGTTGGACTCTATGTGCCAACAGCCTTTCTCTTCTCAAATATCGGTACTTACTTTATTGGTTCTATCTTGATTTTAGTGGGTGCTCTCCTAGTCAGTCCTTGGTCTGTTTACGATATTGCTGAATTTTTCAGTAGAGGCTTTGCCAAATGGTGGGAAGGGCATGAGCGTCGAAAAGAGGAACGCTTTGTTAAACAAGAAGAAAAAGCTCGTCAAAAAGCTGAGGAAGAAGCTAAATTAAAAAAAGAAGCAGCTGAAAAGGCCTTACTCGATTTGCCTCCTGTTGATATGGAAACGGGTGAAATTCTGACTGATGATGTTGTGCTTGACGTTCCTCCTGTTCCAGAAGAAGAGTGGGTGGAACCAGAAATCATCTTGCCTCAAGCTGAACTTGAATTCGCTGAACAGGAAGATGGCTCTGATGATGAAGATGTTCAGGTCGATTTTTCAGCCAAGGAGGCTCTTGAGTACAAACTTCCAAGCTTACAACTCTTTGC
>NZ_JBKOTT010000122.1:0-1972 GCF_049737895.1 Streptococcus sp. CL8.13
AGTTAGTTATTGGTAGAATAGGGATTGTCGTAAAGACAAATAACTTCTTCTTGGTTACAGGCATGCCAACCTGTCACTCGGATGAAGCCAAATAAAAAGGAGAAACATCATGGCAATCTCAAAAGAGAAAAAAAATGAAATCATCGCACAATATGCACGTCACGAAGGTGATACAGGTTCAGTAGAGGTTCAAGTTGCTGTCCTTACTTGGGAAATCAACCACCTTAACGAACACATCAAACAACACAAAAAAGACCACGCTACTTACCGTGGATTGATGAAAAAAATCGGTCGCCGTCGTAACTTGCTTGCATACTTGCGTAAAAACGACGTTAACCGTTACCGTGAGTTGATCAACTCTCTAGGACTTCGTCGCTAATTCAAGATACAAAGGCCGTCAAAAGCACAAAGCAAAAATAGGAAAATTGACGAAGAAACTTTAGTTTTTAGGAAATTTTATCTTTTTTGCCAAGTGCTTAGGCCGTGTTCAATTGAGCATATCTTGATAATGAAGCTACTCTAAAATGGGTAGCTTTTTTGTATGGATTTTAGCCCGGGCTCAAATCAGCTCTCTGACTTCAGAGGGCTTTTTTATTGAGGTTTTATCGGTCACAATTTTGGAGACTACAAAAACTGAGTAACCCACCTTAATAGCGGATTGTGTGTTTTATCGGTCACAATTTTGGAGACTACAAAAACCTCAAATGGTATCAGCTAATTACACCATAAGGGTGCGTAGCTACTCGGCTTGAAAAGCCGAGTAGCTGTCTGCAAGCCCCTTCGGAGAGCCCACACTTTACGAAGTAAAGTATAGTATGTTATACTTTACATGGAAGTAGTCACCGAATTCCAGTTAGAAATTACTTTGTAACTACGTTTTGAGGAGGAGTAAAATGCTTTCCTATGTTCGACATTACCCACTAGCGATAGCTAAATTAATGTGTCTGTGCTCTCCTAAAATCTGCTGATTTATTACTGACTAATACAGGAGGTTTTTATGGGACAGACAATCATATCTGCTATTGGTGTTTATATTTCCACCAGTATCGATTATTTAATTATTTTATTTATTTTATTTGCACAGCTATCACAGAATAAACAAAAATGGCATATTTATGCGGGGCAATATCTAGGCACAGGCTTACTTGTAGGGGCGAGTTTAGTTGCTGCTTATGTCGTTAATTTCGTGCCTGAAGAATGGATGGTTGGATTGCTTGGTTTAATCCCTATCTATTTAGGGATTCGCTTTGCAATTGTTGGAGAAGGTGAGGAAGAAGAGGAAGAAGAGGAAGAAATTATTGAAAGATTAGAACAAAGCAAGGCAAATCAACTGTTTTGGACAGTTACATTGCTGACAATTGCGTCTGGCGGAGATAATTTAGGTATCTATATACCTTATTTTGCTTCGTTAGATTGGTCACAGACCCTCGTGGCCTTGCTTGTGTTTGTAATCGGCATAATTATCTTATGCGAGATTAGTCGGGTGTTATCCTCTATTCCGTTAATATTCGAGACAATTGAAAAATACGAGCGAATCATTGTGCCCGTAGTATTCATTCTACTTGGACTATACATCATGTATGAAAATGGCACGATAGAGACTTTTCTGACCGTGTAGATTTTTTTGTTTCACTAGGATTTTATCCCGAGCTCAAATTGGCTCTCTGATTTTCAGAGGGCTTTTTATGTTGTCACTTTACCTCGATATACTCAAGTATAATCTTCGGTTACGATTATTAGCACTGTAAGACCAACTATATTTATTTTTCTCATCTTGTTCCATTGTTGAAAATATGGTATACTTTTCATGAGAATTTTCTAAATTTTTAAGATTCTATCAAAGGAGGTTTGCATGCTTTCCAAATTTTCTGGAAGCCGACAGGACCTGCAATTTGTGTTGCTTTTAGGTGTCCCGCTAGATACTTTATCACCCCCCCCCCCCCCCCCCCCCCCCCCCCCCCCCCCCCCCCCC
>NZ_JBKOTT010000123.1:0-1935 GCF_049737895.1 Streptococcus sp. CL8.13
AAGTGGAATCTGATGCTTATGAGCAATCTCTGCCAATTTTTCCAAATCTGGAATGTTAATCAAGGGGTTACCCAAGGTTTCAATCAGAACAAGCTTGGTATTGTCTTTGATCGCTGCTTCCACTTCCTCCAAATTATCCACGTCCACAAAGGTTGTTGTGATACCATAACGAGGAAGGGTTTCTTTCAAGAGATTGAAAGTTCCACCGTAAATAGTTGAAGCTGCCACTACATGGTCACCTGCATGAGCAAGTGCCAAAATCGTATAAGTCACTGCAGCCATACCTGATGCTGTTGCAAGAGCTCCAACACCACCTTCAAGAGCAGCGATTCTTTCTTCAAAGGCAGCTGTTGTAGGGTTGGTGATACGAGTATAAATGTTCCCTGGTTTTCTCAAGGCAAACAAATCGGCACCTTCCTGCGTGTCATCAAAAACAAAGGATGTTGTTTGATAAATCGGCACTGCACGAGACTTGGTAGCTGGATCCACAACTTGCCCAGCATGCAATTGCAAAGTTTCAAATTTAAAATCACGAGTCATAAAACGACCTCCAAATAGTTTGATTAAGGATATTGTAGCACCTTAAGTTATAGTTTACAAATATCAGTTTTCTATATTTTGATATAAGAAATAGCTATTACCCTATTTTAAAGATGAAAAAAGCACGACTCAATCGTGCTCATTTTCTTAATCTACATAAGTATCTTCATTTTTATTGAGGAAGGCATATGGAAGACCAACCAAGAGACCACCACCGATCAAGTTCCCAATGAAGGTTACACCCCAGTGACGAAGCATATTCCCAACACCGAAGTTAGCAATTGAATCAGCAGCAACACTGAATTTTACAATCGCAAAAGAAGCAAAGTTCGCAGCAATGTGCTCGTTTGTTAAGAATACAAACATGTAAATCGCTGACAACACAAGCCAAAGTTTGGCACTACCATCTTTGACCAAAACAAATGAAAGAATCGCAATATTTACGAAAATATTTGCCAAAATCGCCTCAAGCAAGATTAATTCATTTGAGCGGCCTAACTTCATCTCAACAACCCCTGATATGAAACTATCGTGAGTCAGATTTGCATAGGCTGCCGAATGAGCAAATCCCCAACCTGCTATCAAGGCTCCGATAAGGTTGAACAAGGTACAGTAAAGTAAAATCTCAGCTGTTTTTCTCCAAGAGATTTTTTTCAAGAAACTACCAGCAGTCAAGAACATCATGTTTGATGTTACCAACTCGGCATTTAAGAAAACAATGTAGGCCAATCCCCAAGCAAAGACAAATGGGAAAAGGAAGCGTCCACTACCTGGTGCAATTTTATTAATCAAGTCAGCCCCAACTGCACCAGCAGCTGTACTGAAGGTTAAAAATACACCTGCAAACATCGAACGAATCGCATACTTAAATTTGCTTTGACTATAAAGACTTTCCTTCTTCTTGCAAGCAAATTCAATCTTTGAGATAAATTCTGAAGAAACCATAATAAACTCCTAAAATTTTTATTTGTGATAATTATAACATAAAATCGATATAATGAAAAGCCTTTCCTAATTGCATTTTTAATAAATTTATAAATCTAGCAATCGTTTACATTGTTTTAATAATAAGCTTTTATAAGTTTTAGTTATCAGAATATTGAGGTTACATGGAATAACTTTTATTCTATTTAATATATTTTTTTGTTACAATTTAAAAACGATTTTCTCTGCAAGCCTATTTTGTAAAAGAAAAAGAGAGAATCATTCTGATTCTCACTGATACACTAACTCTTCTTAATCAACATATGCATCTTCATTCTTATTTAGAAAGGCATACGGTAAACCAATCAAAAGACCTCCACCTATAAAGTTAGCAATAAAGGTTACACCCCAATGTCGAAGGATATTTGGAAGATCAAAGTGAGGTACTTGATCAGCAATCATGCTGAATTT
>NZ_JBKOTT010000124.1:0-1904 GCF_049737895.1 Streptococcus sp. CL8.13
GTTTCCAAGCTAACCTCTCTGATTTTTATGATACTTTAATTGCCAAAAATCGGCAAAATAGCAAATAGGATAAATAGATTTATCCAAAAAGAAAGACAACAGATAAGTCCAAAAACAAAGAGACTGACTTTCTTGGACAGCAAGGCCATCAAAATCGACAGAATTCCAAAAACTAGTAAAACTTTCTGCATGCTGAAGAGGTCAATCTTTCCCCCCAGAATCGGACTGCCCCAAGGAAGAAAGAAGAAAGCAATCCAGATCAACAGAACTAAACCAATATAGACCTTGGAATAGCGTGTAATAAATGATTTTAGATGTGTCATAAGCCACCTCCTACAAATAGAAAGTAATATAATACTCAATGAAAATCAAAGAGCAAACTAGGAAACTAGCCGCAGGCTGTACTTAAGTACGGCAAGGCGACGTTGACGTGGTTTGAATTTGATTTTCGAAGAGTATAAATCAATGCCTTCCACCTTTTGACTTCCCTAGTTCTCGTCTCAGGCGAAACATTTTTTTGAAACAGGAATAAGTTAACCAATTCAGACCAATAGCTAGCAGAATAAAAAGAAACCAAATGACCCAAAACTTGATATCTGCCACATTTCTCAATAGGATATTGAAAAACAAGACTGAAAAAACTGTCCAAGCAAGGCTAAAAAGAGCATAGAGGATGATGTAAATCCAGTAAAAATAGTAAAAAATTGGGAAAAATTTACTATCTCTGTTGGCCTTTTCAATCCAGCTGAAAAAGTAAAAACAGGGTAATAAGATTAACAATTTAAACAAATGTTCCATCATCAACACCTCTTTTTGATAGCGCTTTCTTCAACTTCATTTTATCAAAAAAATCTGGAAATGTCATTCCAGATTCTGCTTTTTTATTTACGTTTTCTTGCGATGAGATGAATCGGTGTTCCTTCAAAGACAAAGGCCTTGCGGATTTGATTTTCCAAGAAACGTAGGTAAGAAAAGTGCATGAGTTCTTCTTCGTTGACAAAGATAACAAAGGTCGGTGGTTTGGTTGCCACTTGGGTCGCATAGAAAATCTTGAGTCGTTTTCCTTTGTCTGTCGGTGTTGGGTTGATGGCAATGGCATCCATGATCACATCGTTCAAGACAGCTGATGGAACACGTGTATTTTGACTTTCACTGATTTGCTTAATCATCTCAGGAAGTTTGTGGAGACGTTGCTTGGTCAAAGCGGATACAAAGATAATCGGTGCGTAAGGTAGATATTGGAACTGCTCACGGATATCTTCTTCCCAGTTTTTCATAGTGTGGTTGTCTTTTTCAAGTGTATCCCACTTGTTGACCACGATAATCATCCCTTTACCAGCTTCATGGGCAAATCCTGCAATACGCTTATCGTATTCACGAATACCTTCTTCCGCATTGATGACCATTAAGACCACATCTGAACGGTCAATAGCACGCATGGCACGCATGACAGAATATTTCTCGGTATTTTCATAAACCTTACCAGACTTACGCATACCAGCCGTATCAATCATGGTAAATTCTTGACCATCTGTATCTGTAAAGTGGGTATCAACAGCGTCACGTGTTGTTCCAGCAACAGGACTAGCAATGACACGGTCCTCTCCCAAGATAGCGTTAATCAAGCTTGATTTTCCAACGTTTGGACGACCAATCAAGCTAAACTTAATCACATCTGGGTTTTCTTCTTCATATTCATTTGGAAGATTTTCTACAATAGCGTCTAGCACATCCCCTGTACCGATACCATGGACAGATGAGATAGGCAATGGTTCACCCAAACCAAGGGCATAAAAATCATAGATATCATTTCGCATCTCAGGGTTGTCCACCTTGTTGACTGCGAGGATAACTGGTTTGTGGGTCTTATAAAGCTTACGGGCTACGTATTCGTCTGCATCGGT
>NZ_JBKOTT010000125.1:0-1857 GCF_049737895.1 Streptococcus sp. CL8.13
ACTTCTGTTTAGTCTCAGCATCTACTACGACCTTTTCCTTGTCCAAATAACTTGGACTAACATAGAGCGTATTAGCATCTGGGCTATAGGTATCCAGTGTCTCTCCCTGTTCATTTTTTCCTTGTGGATTGGCAAAATGGAACAGATTATCCTTTACATAAAGAGCTTGTTCTTCTTCGATTGCTTCCTTGGCAAAGGCATACCACTTACTCTGATTTTCTGTATCATTTACTCTATCACCTAAGCCAAAAGAAATTTGATAATAGTCTGCTCTGTCCTGCCATGCTTGTTTTGAAATTTCAAGTTCTTTCAATCGTTGGTAAGACGTCAAACCTGTCTTAACAGCGTAGCCTACTGCAAAGACAGCAATCAACTGACACAATAGGGTTAAAGCCATCAAGCGTTTAAGGGGTAATCTCCCCTTAATAACAGGAACTAATGCCTTGTAACTCAAACTCATTAGATAAAGAAGCATTAGTAAAATTGAAATCGCCAATAAAAACAACAGATAGAGACTAATCCCAAAACCATAGGTGGCTAACAAGATAGGATAAAACAAACCTTGACTAAAAAGAACGACTCCCCCACCTAGGAAGGAAAGGAGGGCTGATAGAAGGAGCCATTTGATATCAGTAGATAAAGAATGCCCCATGATGGATAAGAGAGTCTGACCAGAAAAGAGTTTTATACCTGCTGCTCTCATTTCCTTAATCCGAGTGATAATCACTAAAGCAAAGAAAGATAAGCCAAATATTGCTAAACTAATTAAAATAAGGGGAATTAGTAACATTCTAAAGGCAAGAGAATAGGGCGGTGTCTTTCGGTCAGGAATTGCTTTATAACCCAAATCTCCTAATTTATCGGCAAGCTTTTCTTTCGTCAAGGAGCCTGACAAAAGGAGATAACTATTTAGCGGATCACTACGTTCACGACTTTCTTGGCTAGCTTCTTGGAATTCTTTTGGTAAAGTTCCCTGACCATAAGTTGCATAAGTAAAGTGAGTCGTCCCATCCTTACTCGGCTCTACAATTCTTCTAGCTATTAAACTCTGTTCTGAGTTTGCAAAATTCTCTAATTCCTTTTCAAATACCTCACGCGTCGGTTCCTGAGTATCTTTTTTAACACGAAGTAAGGAAACGGAATCATAGCTTGCATATAAATATTGTGGCGCACGTAAGACAATAATCCAAGCAAAGAAAAAGCTGAGAAAAAAAGTTGATAATAATATGAATAGTTTCTTCATAGTAGACTCCTTGTATAAGAGAATAACCCTATAGAACAAAGATTTTATGTTTTATAAATTCTTAGAATTATTTTCCTAGTTTAATCCATTACACCCTGAGCACCAAGACAACAAATTTAATCCTTCCTCGTTTTGAAAACGATTTCTTATAATTTAAGTATATCACTTTCTATATAATCTATCAACATATTTTACCAAAATATTATTAGTAATAGAATTTTACAGTTCCCTTAAAAATAGATGTCATTAACGAATTTTATACAAGTTTTTCCCATTCATATTATCCAAGCAAAAGAGATGATATTAACTAAAAAGCAATTCAAACTATTGTAAAATTGATACAAAAAAAGAGAGCCAAAACTCTCTTTTATCTTCTTTTACTTTTACTAACCGACATGAGGGTAATATCTCGCAAGCTAAAGTATGCTAGGAAGAGCATGGCGATTGCGATAAAGAATTCTGTCGGTAGCTGAAAGATTTGCAGAACAGACAACATGAGCAAAATCAAGAGTGCTACGAAAGCAAAGACGACAAGGACGATATTGACTGTCCCTTTAATGCTTTCTGGTGTCGCAAATACATAGAGTAGTAATAAGAGGAGTCCTATGATTAAA
>NZ_JBKOTT010000126.1:0-1840 GCF_049737895.1 Streptococcus sp. CL8.13
CAGAAGTTTACGTTAATACTTCAGCTGCCACTGATGGAGCGCTTGTCAAGGTAGGTCCAAATTTCTACCGCGCCATGAACGGGAGCCAACCAGACAAGTATCTTTTAGAGAAATTAGAATTGAATCAAACAGACGCTATTGAATTGGTGGAGGTAAACAAATGACACTCAACTATATGGAAATTTTAATCAAACTGGCCTTGGGTCTTTTCTCGCTTGTTTTTGTTATCAATGTGACAGGAAAGGGGAATCTAGCGCCTAACTCTGCGACAGATCAAATTCAGAACTATGTTCTCGGTGGTATTATAGGTGGGGTGATTTACAATAGTTCAATTAGCATTCTCCAGTACGCAGTGATTTTGATGATGTGGACGATTTTGGTTTTGACTCTCAAATGGCTTAATAACAATGTTCGTTTTGTCAAACACTTGATTGATGGTAAGCCAACTCTGCTCATCAAAAATGGGCAGATTGACCCAGAAGCCTGTCGTTCAGTAGGTTTGTCTGCAGCGGAAGTAGCCCTCAAGCTTCGTAGCCAAGGGATTTTCCAGATGAAGCAGGTCAAACGCGCTGTGCAGGAGCAAAATGGCCAACTCATCGTGGTCCAAATGGGAGATGAAAATCCTAAGTATCCAGTTGTGACTGACGGTGTGATTCAAGTTGATGTTTTGGAATCGATTGGTCGTAGCGAAGAGTGGTTGCTTGATAACCTCAACAAACAAGGGCATGAAAATGTAGCCAACATCTTTATCGCTGAGTATGACAAGGGTGCGGTCACAGTCGTAACCTATGAATAAGAAAAGCCTGGGGTCTTGTACTCTTCAAAAATCAAATTCAAACTGCGTCAACGTCGCCTTGCCGTATGTAGGTTACTGACTTCGTCAGTTCTATCTACAACCTCAAAGCAGTGCTTTGAGTAGCCTGCGGCTAGTTTCCTAGTTTGCTCTTTGATTTTCATTGAGTCTTGGCCTCAGGTTTCTATTTGCAATCAGAAAGGGATTTTATGTCCATTATTCAAAAACTTTGGTGGTTTTTCAAGTTAGAAAAACGCCGTTATCTAGTCGGAATCGTGGCCCTGATCTTGGTTTCCGTACTCAATCTCATTCCACCTATGGTTATGGGGCGGGTTATTGATGCTATTACATCGGGGCAATTAACCCAGCAGGACCTCCTTCTTGACCTATTTTACTTGCTTCTTGCAGCCTTTGGGATGTACTATCTGCGCTATGTTTGGCGTATGTATATCCTTGGGACTTCTTATCGTCTGGGACAGATTATGCGGTCTCGCTTATTTGAGCATTTCACAAAAATGTCTCCAGCCTTTTATCAGACCTATCGAACGGGAGACCTGATGGCACACGCTACAAATGATATCAATGCCTTAACCCGTCTGGCAGGCGGCGGTGTTATGTCTGCGGTGGATGCCTCCATCACAGCTTTAGTGACCTTGCTAACCATGCTTTTTAGCATCTCATGGCAAATGACCTTAGTTGCCATTTTGCCCCTGCCTTTCATGGCTTATGCGACCAGTCGTCTAGGGAGAAAGACCCACAAGGCCTTTGGTGAATCACAGGCTGCCTTTTCTGAACTCAATAATAAGGTGCAGGAGTCTGTATCAGGTATTAAAGTGACCAAGTCTTTCGGGTATCAGGCGGACGAGTTGATGTCCTTTCAGACAGTCAATGAATTGACCTTCCAAAAGAATCTCCAAACCATGAAATACGATAGTCTCTTTGACCCCATGGTTCTCTTGTTTGTTGGTTCGTCCTATGTTTTAACTCTCTTGGTCGGCTCTTTGATGGTTCAGAAAGGGCAAATCACGGTTGGGAATCTGGTCACCT
>NZ_JBKOTT010000127.1:0-1828 GCF_049737895.1 Streptococcus sp. CL8.13
GGTTAGTCAACGTCTTGCTCAGATTGAAAAAGATGATATCAATGCTCGCCAGAAGGCAAATGTTTATGTTAATCGTCTTCACACAATTAAGAGATATATGGAAAAACGCAATCTTCCAGGTATTCCTCAGAATTTCTTACAGTTGTTCTTTACAGCAAGTAACCATACTGAAGAGTTGATGGCTGAACTAGAAGAAGCTCGGGTCAATATAGAAGCTGTGAACCGGATGCTTGAAATTGCAACAAATGATATAGAAGCACTTGAAGAAGAAACCTATAATATTGTTCAATATGCAACGTTGACAGAACAATTGCTACAGTATTCGAACCGTTACCGCTCATTTGATGAACGAATTCAAGAAGCCTTTAATGAATCATTAGAAATTTTTGAAAAAGAATTTGATTATCATGCTTCATTTGATAAGATTTCGCAAGCTTTGGAAGTTGCAGAACCAGGTGTAACCAACCGTTTTGTCACTTCATACGAAAAAACACGTGAGACGATTCGTTTCTAACATAATAAAAAAGATTTGGTTCTGTGAGAAGCAGAACCAAATCTTTTTTATTTATTCATTGTTTTTAAAAATGCCCAGTTGCCAATTGATTTTGATCCGTATTCTAAGTCCATATGGTCCAGTAATACATAATCGTTTTTTTCGTAGAATGAGACATTTCTAGCTGTACTAGTTATGAGTCCCAAGTGTTTACAGCCTTTTGATTTGACATAGGGTTCAATGCCTTGTTTCAAAAATGTACTGCCTATTCCCAGCCCTTTATTTGATACATTGACAGCTAAGGCCATCAAATACCAATCAAACTCTCCAGATTTTTCTAAATGCTTTTTGGAACGTTTTACAAAGTCAAAGTATTTAAAAAGATTTTGTGGTCGAATGTAGCGAAAAATGTTTGTCCCACCATTTCGTAGATAGGATAGTATACAGAAATCTTTTTGTTGCAAAAGGGCGACTGCTAGTAATTCTCCATCTTGTTCCGCAATTAAACAGTTTCCCTTCTTAATATAGACTCTAGTAAGCAGAATTTGCAATGTTTCTACAAAAGCAGGATAGGAGTCAGGTTTCTTCAAATCGTCAGTTATAATCGTTAAAAAAGGATAGTCAAGAAAGGAATTAGCTAATAGTTTTCCAATTTTTTCGTATTCTTCAAGTCTTGCCTCTCGATATATCATGTCTCCCATGCTTGTCTCCTTTGTTAGCCATAAAACCATGAATGATAGGATTTCAAGATAAAAAATTGGAGATGATTTAAAAAGCAAGTTAGAACCCAACTCTGTGCTATAAGGTTCAATAGCTTTCAAATCTCTCCAAGATTTTATTTGGTCGGAATTGAAATTCCAATTAATTTTTCTGAATAGAGGGTTTTGATATTGGCCTCATCAATAGAGTCCTTATCAATTTTACGTTTCAAGAAAAATTCTTGAATAGCTTCGATTTCAGGTTCACGAATAGCGCGGTGTTTGTTTGAGATGAGGATTTCATAGTGAAGCGGAGCTTGGGTAAAAATAACATCGGTATTCCCAGCAGAATAGACCTCAACAAGGGTTGCATCTGTACTTTCTAGCTGGCTTTTAACAAGTTGCGAGTGTGAGTTTGTCGTATTGATTAGCTTCATAACATTTCCTCCGATTTTCTAATTCTATTATAGCACTTTTTAAATAAAGTAGCTTGATTTAGTCAATCTTATGCTGTTTTTTCCAAGATTCAATAGCCCATTTATGGCTACCACGTTTGAGGTTTTTAATAGCCTCGTCAATAGGGAACCAGGCAATATGATTAAAGTCTTCTAGTGGCTTTTGCACTTCTTTGAAAGAA
>NZ_JBKOTT010000128.1:0-1746 GCF_049737895.1 Streptococcus sp. CL8.13
CTACCATGTGTTTAGCCCGCAGCTCGGTCACAATACCAGAAAAGGCGTTAAAGCAGATAACAGCAAAGAAGACCAGATTGCTCCAAGCCTGCACAAAGGCTAGTGCCAAAGCAATAGCAAAGTTCAAAGCATTAAAAAGAGTAAAGACATTTCGTTTAACGATTTGCCAAGTGCTGGTACTAGCCGATGCGGTAAAATCATTGACCAAGCCCTTAGCCTGTCTTTCCTTGACTTCTATTTGGGTTAATCCCATAATCTTATTTTTATCCATAAATTCTATCATATCATTTTTTCTAAAAGAATTCTAATCTCATCCCAAATATGCACCTAGTCAAGGGAAAAAGTTTGCCAGCCCTCCTTTGATAAGGTATAATATTAACAAGAAAAGAATCGAAGGAGATCGCATGTTTTATACTTATTTACGTGGATTGGTTGTATTGCTACTATGGTCCATCAATGGCAATGCCCACTACCATAATACCGATAAAATTCCTAATCAAGATGAAAATTATATCCTGGTTGCGCCTCACCGCACCTGGTGGGATCCAGTTTATATGGCCTTTGCGACTAAGCCAAAACAGTTCATCTTTATGGCCAAAAAAGAACTCTTTACTAACCGTATTTTTGGTTGGTGGATTCGTATGTGTGGTGCCTTTCCTATCGACCGTGAAAATCCTAGCGCCTCTGCCATAAAATATCCTATCAATGTCCTAAAAAAAAGTGACCGCTCTCTCATCATGTTTCCAAGTGGAAGCCGTCACTCAAACGATGTTAAGGGTGGCGTAGCCCTGATTGCCAAAATGGCCAAGGTTCGTATCATGCCAGTTACCTACACAGGTCCCATGACTTTGAAGGGCTTGGTTAGCCGTGAACGTGTCGACATGAACTTTGGAAATCCAATCGATATTTCAGACATCAAGAAAATGAATGATGAAGGAATCGAAATGGTTGCAGACCGTATCCAAACAGAATTCCAACGTCTGGACCAAGAAACTAAACAATGGCACAATGATAAAAAACCAAACCCACTCTGGTGGTTTATCCGCATCCCTGCTCTCATCCTTGCCATTATCCTCGCTATCCTAACCATCATCTTTAGCTTTATCGCAAGCTTCGTCTGGAATCCAGATAAAAAGAGAGAAAACCTTGGTTAAATAAATACAACAATCCCTTGGCAAAAGCCAAGGGATAATTCTTTTACTTAATTTTCCATTTTTGGGCCAACCAGCTGGAAAAAGCTAAAAATCGCTCAACTACTTGTTCATGGTGTCCATAAGGATCAAAGACAAACTGACCGTTCGGATAGCGTTTCTGAAGACTGGTATGGATCTGCTCAGCATAGACTGGTGCTTGAGCCAAGCGATTAGTATGGTATGCTCCTTCTGTTTGACCATTCTGTAAATACAGCAAACAGTCCAAATTTTTCACATTTTCTGCCTTGCAGTAAGCCGCAAAATCAGGATACCAAAAGGAACCGCAGATCGAAAAGACACAGGAAACCTTGTCAAAGCTGAAAAGACTGTAGACTGCCGCCAAACCACCTAGTGAGTAGCCTCCATAAGCAAGGCGAGTTTCGTCCAGGCGATAAAGCGACTGCAACTTGTCTAAAAGACCTCCAAATAAATGATCATGATAGGCGTTGGCCTGACCTCCAAAATCTGGAGCTCCATCTCTCAGAGCTGATGTCGCCCAGGGAGTGTAGTCGTCTAAGCGATTTTTAGAGGTCAAGCCCACTAAAATCACAGA
>NZ_JBKOTT010000129.1:0-1644 GCF_049737895.1 Streptococcus sp. CL8.13
TAAGTCCCATGGTAGTCCAAATCATGACCGTTGTAAGTTAATTTTTGGACAGGGTAGTAGTCTGCGACGCCGATAAGGCAAGCTTGTTGTGAACGATCAAAGTCTTCATAAGATTCGAAAGTTACAGTTCTTTCGTTCTTGCTGGCATCTAGATAGGTAATTTCAATCATTTTAAAAACTTCTTTGTTTAATGATGACTTTATTTTACTCCTTGTAAAAGAGAATGTCAAGAAAAATGATTGCGCACGCAACTTTTTTCAAAATCATCTTAAATCAAGAAATCTAAACCAGTTTCCAAGCTTGCTTCGACAGCCTTTTGTAGCGAGGCCAGTGTCTTTTGCCCATCACTTGTCAGGCAGATAAAGCTAGAGCGTCTATCTTGATCACAACACCTGCGACTAAGCAGACCGCAATTTTTAGCTTCCAAGCGAGCCACCATCCGAGAAACAGCGCTCGGGCTCAGATGAAGCTTATCTGGCAGGTCAATCTGGCGTAGAGATTTTTCTTGAGCCAAGTCCAGATAGTAGAGGAGGTAGAATTCTTTCAAGGTCAGACTTTGCTCGCTCTGCTGGGCAATGGTCTCTTCCAAGAGACTTTCGATTTCTTTCTGACGCCGATTGAAGTCAAACCATTTTTCCAAGTAGGTCATAGTTTCTCCTTTCTTTTTAGAGTTATCAATAGAAGAAAGTCCATTAACGGACAGTCTCTGCATCACAAGATGATTGCGCATGCAATAATTATACTACTTTTCAAAAGAGCTGGCAAGAAGGACGCTGGCATCTCTTATCCTAAATCATACCTGTTTTCACAAGTCAAGAATTGTCTGTATCCACTTTCATCTCTAATTTTCATCATCTCTTGTGCATTTCCTTGAAATTTTCTGAAAAAAGAGTAAACTGGTATGCAAGAAGTCTATTTCGTGGAGTTTAGGATGAAATTATATGTTCAATTAATGATTCTCTTTGTGATTTCTCTAATCGGTGAGGGAATCTCCAGTTTCTTTCATTTGCCCATTCCAGGCAGTATTATCGGCTTAATCATTCTTTTTTTAGCCTTGCAATTCAAGTGGCTGAGAACCAGACATGTCAACATGGTGGGGAATTTCTTGCTGGCCAATATGACCATTCTCTTTTTGCCACCAGCAGTGGGAATCATGGAAAAGTTTGATGTGATTGCTCCCTATCTTTTGCCCATCGTCTTGATTGTCTTTTTTGCAGCAGTTATCAATATTATCCTCATAGCCCTGGTAGTTCAGTTCATCAAGAGACGATTTGAGGGAGATTATGAGAAAGGAGATGCCAAATGAGTGAATTTGTTTCCAATCCCCTGTTTGGGCTTGCCCTATCTATATTAGCCTATCTAGTGGGAATGCTGATTTACAGACGTTTTCCCCATCCATTGACAACGCCCTTGCTTTTGTCAGCTGTTTTCATTATTATCATTCTAAAGGTGACGGGGATTTCTTACCAAGATTACTACCAAGGTGGGGTTTATCTGAACAACTTGATTGTCCCATCGACCGTGGCTCTAGGGATTCCGCTTTATAAGAGTTTTCATTTGATGAAGCACCATGCTCGGAGTATTCTCTTTGGTAGTCTCTTAGCGGTAGTGGTCAATACCTCTTTCACAGCCCTTGTGGCAAAG
>NZ_JBKOTT010000130.1:0-1625 GCF_049737895.1 Streptococcus sp. CL8.13
GTCAACAGTCAGTTGACCTTGGCCAGCTAAGACACTAAACAAACTGTAGTCAGCTGTCTTTTCGAAGTCAACTTTTCCAGTTATTTCCCACTTGTAAACTGCAAAGAAATCATTCGAAACAAGTAAGGTCGAACGCAAATCATCAGCTTTGATAGTCACAGGACGGCTATTGGCAGGCTCTCCAATATTCAAGACATCGATAGATTTTTCAAGGTGAAGTTCACGCAAGTTGCCATTATCGTCCTTGCGGTCAAAGTCATAGACACGGTAAGTGGTATCGCTAGACTGCTGGGTTTCAAGAATTAAGATGCCTGCCCCGATAGCGTGCATGGTGCCACTTGGTACATAGAAGAAATCTCCAGCCTTTACAGGAACTTTTGTCAATAAGGCATCCCAGTTCTTGTCCTCGATTTGCTGGCGGAGTTCTTCTTTTGACTTGGCATTGTGACCATAGATAATCTCTGAACCTTCATCCGCAGCGATGATGTACCAGCATTCTGTTTTTCCAAGTTCGCCTTCATGCTCGAGTCCGTAAGCATCGTCTGGATGAACTTGAACACTGAGCCAGTCGTTAGCATCCAGAATCTTAGTCAACAGTGGAAATACAGGTTCTGGACGATTGCCAAACAATTCACGGTGCTCTGCATATAAAGTAGCAAGATCTGTTCCCTCGTAGCGACCATTGGCAACTTTAGAGACACCATTTGGATGGGCTGAGATGGCCCAATATTCTCCGATTTTTTCACTTGGGATGTCGTAGCCAAACTCATCACGTAGCTTGGTACCACCCCAGATTTTTTCTTGCATAACTGATTGTAAAAATAATGGTTCTGACATGTCGATCTCCTGTCTGATTTTTCTCCCCTCATTATAGCAAAAAAAGAGTTCCAGTTGAACTCTTTTTCACATCTTATAAAGTAGGGAGAAGATTTTATAAAAATAGTGAATAAATGTGATCTACTCAATGATTGCACCATTGCTGGCAATGACATCCTTGTACCAGTAGAAGGATTTCTTCTTGCTACGTTTGAGGCTTCCATGACCAGCATTATCTCGATCCACATAGATAAAGCCATAGCGCTTGTTCATTTCGCCTGTTCCAGCTGAAACCAGATCGATACAGCCCCAAGTCGTATAACCAAGCAAGTCAACTCCATCTTGGTAAATGGCATCTCGCATAGCCTTGATGTGAGCTTCTAAGTAAGCAATCCGATAGTCATCTGCTACATAACCATTTTCATCCGGTGTATCCATAGCACCTAGACCGTTTTCCACGATGAACATTGGCTTTTGGTAACGATCCCAGATGGCATTGAGGGTGATGCGAAGACCAAGTGGGTCAATCTGCCATCCCCATTCTGAGGATTCAAGATAAGGATTTTTGAGAGAGGCAAAGATATTTCCAGCAGTTAATTCTTTAACTTCTGGATCACCTGAGGCTACTCGGCTCGCATAGTAAGAGAAGGAAACAAAGTCAACAGTATTGTCCTTCAACAACTCTAAATCTTCTGCAGTCATTTGAATCTCGATTCGCTCACGCTCCCACTGCTTCTTGGCGTAGTTTGGGTATTCCCCACGCGCTTGAACATCAATGAAGAAGTAACTCTTGCGGTCTTCCTCCATGG
>NZ_JBKOTT010000131.1:0-1575 GCF_049737895.1 Streptococcus sp. CL8.13
CACCACAAGCTCGTCAACAAGCAGAAGCTGACGATGTGGAAATCCGTCTTCACAGCATTATCTACAAGGTTATCGAAGAGATGGAAGAAGCCATGAAAGGGATGCTTGATCCAGAATTCGAAGAAAAAGTTATCGGTGAAGCAGTTATTCGTGAAACCTTCAAGGTGTCTAAAGTGGGAACCATCGGTGGATTCATGGTTATTAACGGTAAGGTTACCCGTGACTCTAAAGTCCGTGTTATCCGTGACGGTGTCGTTATCTATGACGGCGAACTCGCAAGCTTGAAACACTACAAAGACGACGTCAAAGAAGTGACTAACGGTCGTGAAGGTGGTTTGATGATTGATGGCTACAATGATATCAAGATGGATGATGTGATTGAGGCCTATGTCATGGAAGAAATCAAGAGATAAGATTTTTTGCTCCTTTCTTAGGTGGTGAGGGACGCAAGCAAACCAATGGTTTCATTGCTTATTTTTGAGCCTAGAGTCTCAAAAATTCCCTGTGATGGGACTGATTTATCAGTCCCATCACTTTCACCACAGCGAAAGAAGCGGATGAGTTCAAATTGAACTTCGTTTCAATTTGAACTGAAAATCAATAAGTTTAAAAATAGCTAGGTCTGCTGGCCTAGCTTTTGGTTCAAAGTAGAGAAAGGAATATCATGGCAAATCATTTCCGTACGGATCGTGTGGGCATGGAAATCAAGCGTGAAGTCAATGAGATTTTGCAAAAGAAAGTCCGTGATCCGCGTGTCCAAGGTGTGACCATCACAGATGTTCAGATGCTGGGTGACTTGTCTGTTGCCAAGGTTTACTACACCATTTTGAGTAACCTTGCTTCAGATAATCAAAAAGCCCAAATCGGACTTGAAAAAGCAACTGGTACCATCAAACGTGAGCTTGGTCGCAATTTGAAATTATACAAAATCCCAGATTTGACCTTCGTCAAAGACGAGTCCATCGAGTATGGAAACAAGATTGATGAAATGCTACGCAATCTGGATAAAAACTAAGAAGAGGGGCAACCCTCTTTTTTGGTGGGTGAAAAGGCAATAAAACATGCTGGCGGAACCTTTCCAGAGTTAAACATTATTAAAAAGCCTTATAAAATTCAACTTGTATGATATTATAGGAAATGAAAAGAGTAAATTTCACAGAAATAGCCAGCAAGACTGGTATCGTCAATATTTTGAAAGTGTAGTTAAACGAGGGAAGATAATATGGGGCCTATCAAAGCTTTTGCTAAAATTTATGGTAATTACTTTTTGACCGTGCAAGGTGTAAAAGTAATGAAAACGATAAAGAAAGATGACAATGTCGTTGTCGGTCTGGGGAAACTTTTTATTGCAGACAAGTTAATGGATACGGCTCGGTGGCTCATCAAGGCAGAGGATAAAAAATGAAATTTTTCTGGGCAATTCTTGCCATTCTTTTTATTAAACCGATTATTGGGATTTTGAAATTCTTTTGGATGATTATCTCTTTTGCAGTTCAATTGCTGTTTTACAAGATAGTATTTAAGATATTGGATTGGCTCTTTAAACTTATTTAGATGGTAATCAAAATCGCAGAG
>NZ_JBKOTT010000132.1:0-1554 GCF_049737895.1 Streptococcus sp. CL8.13
ATTTTCTTTCCTTTTCTAATTTTTCTGAGTGTTATACCAAGTTTTGATTTCATAATTTTCCCGTTTTCCCAACAAAAAAGTAATTGATTTTTATTTATTGTACAATAAATAAAAACTGAAAGGAAGTCTAAATATGAAGAAAATTTTAAAAAATTCCCTAATTTTATTGTTGGTTATGGATATTATTATTGTCGGTGTACACCTAAGTCTTTAGATATCATCTAAAGACCTAGTACTGGTTGGAAGACACGATGAAAGATAGTATGGTTAATTATTGGTTAAATTATTTTCCGGAGTATAGTTTAGAAACGTTTGAAGTAGAATAGATATTAAGGACCTTTCTGTCTCTTATTCCAAAGACTCAGCTCCTGTAATAGAAAATTTAAATTTGACTATTGAGTCAGGACAGAGAATTGCACTAGTCGGTCAACCGAGGTCAGGAAAAAGTACGTTATCAAAAATACCATCAGGATTATATAAGATTGATACAGGAAAAGTTTTATGTGATTGTGTAAATATTAATCAAATAGATAAAAAATATTAAGTCAAAATTTAGAAGTAGTTCCACAGGATTCATTTTTATTGAACAGAAGTATTCTTGATAATATAACTTTAAAGCACGAAGTTACTTCACAAAAGATAGAGGAAGTTTGTAAAGCAGTTCAAATCTATGATGAAATCATGGCTATGCCGATGAAATTTAACACTATCATCTCAGATTTGGGTTCAAATATTTCAGGTGGTCAAAGACAACGGATAGCACTGGCACGTGCATTAATAAATAACCCTAGTATTGTAATTTTAGATGAAGCAACTAGTGCATTAGACACTATTAATGAGGAAAGAATAACAAAGTATATAAAAAGTAAGGGCTGTACTCAAATAATTGTAGCTCATAGATTGTCAACGATTAAGGATGCAGATATTATTTTTGTAATGAAAAGTGGTAAGATTGTTGAGTCAGGGAATCATAAGTACTTAATGGCTCTTGGTGGAGAGTACTATAGCTTATATACAAAAAGGAAATTAGGTGTAAAGAAAATGAAGAAAGAAAATGAATATGTAATTTCAACAGCAGCCTCACTAGGGGTGATGATTGGAATAGTGTTTGCAATTTTTTTAGATTTTTCAGTTGAATATGGTATTTCTTTAGGCTTGTTGAATGGAATAGTATTGGGGTCGCTGATTTCTTACAAAAAAAATAAGAATTAAGCATAATTTTTTGCTGTAAACTAAGGAGTAGAGATGGCTATAGTTGAAATTATAAATCTAACAAAAAGCTTTAAAGATATTGAAGTTATTCATAACACTTCTACTAGAATTATTATCATGAAGAATAATAAATTCATCCAAAGTTATATGTAATTTATCTAAAATATTGATTAGTCGAATACAAGAGATTTCTGATTCTTCCCGTTCAAATCTAGAGATTTGAGATTTAGATAAATTACTATCAGCAATTGAAGATAAACTGATTTGCTTTCCTTTGCGAATTTTTCTGAGTGTTATACCAAGTTTTTATTTCATATTTCCCATTTTCCCGACAAAATTTCA
>NZ_JBKOTT010000133.1:0-1548 GCF_049737895.1 Streptococcus sp. CL8.13
CCTAAAGACTTCCCAGAAGGGGCAACATTTACATTCAAAGAACAACCTGATACAAAAACACCAGGTAAGAAGAATGTAATTGTAGTTGTTAAGGATAAAGATGGTAATCTATTAGTTGAAGTTCCAGCAGTTGTAAATGTGGTAGAACGTAAAGAAGAGCCACAAACACCAAAAGAAACTGTTACAGCAACACCAATCGTGGTTGAAGTAGGAACGCCAATCACTAAAGAAGATGTGAAAGGTCATGTTAAATTACCAAAAGATGCTGAAATTATCGAAGTTGGGGAAATCCCTACAACTGAAACACCAGGAGTGAAACCAAGTGTTAAAGTGAAGGTGAAACTACCAACAGGAGAAATTGTAGTAGTAGACGTCCCAGTAACGGTAATTCCTAAACGCATTCCAGAAACTAATCCATATAATGGAGATGGATATAACGGTGGTGGAAATGGTGGTAGCAACTACAGACCAGCACCACAAACACCACAGACTCCACAACCCGCTGGACCAACTGCTCCTGAACAACCTGCAGCTCCAACAGCTCCAGCAGAACCAGGACAACCAGCAACACCAAATCAAACTCAACCAGTGGCACCAGCTCAAGCAGATGCAACAGTAGCAACTGATACAACTGCTAAACCAGCAACACCTAAATATGTTGAAGGTCAAAAAGAATTGCCTAACACTGGTACAGAAGATCATGCTAGCCTAGCAGCACTTGGACTTCTTGGAGCCCTTAGTGGATTTGGACTTCTTTCTCGCAAGAAAAAAGAAGACTAAAAACTTATAGTTTTTGAGAAGATGATTCGTCATCTTCTTTTTTTATTTCGGTGTTTTTACTTGCGTAAAAAATTTTTTTCTAGTATAATAGTTTATTGTGAGCGAACCTCACTTACCCCTTGCAAAGTCATGGGGTCATTAGACCAAAAGGAGGAACATATCAATGGCTAAATACGAAATTCTTTATATCATTCGTCCAAACATTGAAGAAGAAGCTAAAAACGCTTTGGTAGCACGTTTTGACTCTATTTTGACTGACAATGGTGCAACTGTTGTTGAATCAAAAACTTGGGAAAAACGTCGTCTTGCATACGAAATCCAAGATTTCCGTGAAGGACTTTACCACATCGTTAACGTTGAAGCAAACGACGATGCAGCTCTTAAAGAGTTTGACCGTCTTTCAAAAATCAACGCTGACATTCTTCGTCACATGATCGTCAAAACTGACGCGTAAGAAGGTAAACTATGATTAACAATGTTGTACTTGTAGGGCGTATGACACGTGACGCTGAGTTGCGTTATACCCCGTCAAATGTAGCAGTTGCGACTTTTACTCTTGCAGTAAACCGTACATTTAAGAGTCAAAATGGCGAACGTGAGGCTGATTTTATCAATGTCGTTATGTGGCGCCAACAGGCTGAAAACCTTGCTAACTGGGCTAAAAAAGGCTCACTTATCGGGGTGACAGGTCGTATCCAGACTCGTAGTTACGATAACCAGCAAGGACAACGTGTCTACGTGACAGAGGTCGTGGCTGAGAATTTCCAA
>NZ_JBKOTT010000134.1:0-1544 GCF_049737895.1 Streptococcus sp. CL8.13
CCGTCTCTCTCTTCGTGACCCTCAAGATACTCATAAGTACTTTGACAACGATGAGATGTGGGAAAATGCTCAAACCATGCTTCGTGCAGCCCTTGATGAAATGGGCGTGGACTACTTTGAAGCCGAAGGTGAAGCAGCCTTCTACGGACCAAAATTGGATATTCAAGTTAAGACAGCCCTTGGAAAAGAAGAAACCCTTTCTACTATCCAACTTGACTTCTTGCTTCCAGAACGCTTCGACCTTAAATACATCGGAGCTGATGGTGAGGAACACCGTCCAGTTATGATCCACCGTGGTGTAATCTCTACTATGGAGCGCTTTACAGCTATCTTGATTGAGAACTACAAGGGTGCCTTCCCAACATGGCTTGCACCACACCAAGTAACCCTCATCCCAGTATCTAACGAAAAACACGTGGACTACGCTTGGGAAGTGGCTAAGAAACTCCGTGACCGTGGTGTTCGTGCAGATGTAGATGAGCGCAATGAAAAAATGCAGTTCAAGATCCGTGCGTCACAAACAAGCAAGATTCCTTACCAATTGATCGTTGGGGACAAGGAAATGGAAGACGGAACAGTCAACGTTCGTCGCTACGGACAAAAAGAAACACAAACTGTCTCAGTTGATGACTTTGTTCAAGCTATCC
The DNA here is from genome assembly GCF_049737895.1 of Streptococcus sp. CL8.13. The sequence continues at coordinate 648 of NZ_JBKOTT010000134.1, forward strand.
TAGCTGATATCGCCAACAAATCACGCGTTGAGAAATAAGAGATAAAATCCTAGCTACCTAAAAAGCAACAACTATTTCAGCTGTTGCTTTTTATATTTTTACTCAATGAAAATCAAAAAGCAAACTAGGAAGCTAGCCGCAAGCTGTACTTGAGTACGGTAAGGCGACGCTGACGTGGTTTGAATTTGATTTTCGAAGAGTATTATTTAATCCGAGCTAGTAGTGATTGACCAAACCACCACACAAGATTTGCTTTCATGAGTTAGATAAGGTCAATATCCTCAATCCTTGTCTGCTTCATTTTCTTTTACGAGATCTTTTTGTGAATCCTTTTCAGAGAGTTTTTGATCGATATACTTGTTAATGGTTTCATAAAATTCCTTGGTCGCTTCACTATCTAATGTTGGCGAGTTCTGAACTTGATTCACTTTCAATTGAACAGATTGAATACCGTAAGAGGCTTGTTTTTGGTGGAGTGTTTCTAATTCTTCTTCTGAAATCGGATCTCCAACAACCGTCAAGACCAATTCATTGTTACTTGACTTGTAGACTTGATTAATAACCGCATAATTGGCGAACTCTTTTCCTACAAACTGTTTGATCCCTTCTTTGCGCGCTTGTTCTATTGTCAGAGTAACTGCCGAATAGCTAGCTGGAAGAATCAACAATACAATCAAAGATATCAAGCCAATTCTCATTTTAATGCTCAGCTCTTTAAATGAAGTTAAAGGAGATTTTCTCATCAAAATTCTTGTTCCAACAATGTTGGCTAGCATGATAAAGACACAGTTGATCAAGAAAAGATAGAGAGCCCCCAATAAAAATCGTACATTCCCATTAGCTAAACCATAGCCAGCAGTACAGATAGGCGGCATCAGAGCTGTAGCAATGGCTACT
>NZ_JBKOTT010000135.1:0-1523 GCF_049737895.1 Streptococcus sp. CL8.13
ATTATACAATAAAAAATCTAAATTACAAGATAAAAAATCCATTTTTAGACATATAGTCTAATTTGTTTACAAGGAGGAAATATGAAAGAAAGTAACAAACGCTTAAAAACAAAGCGAACTATTGAAAATGCTATGGTAGAATTACTGATGGAACAACCATTTGATCAAATTTCTACTGTCAAGTTAGCAGAAAAGGCCGGAATTAGTCGTTCCAGCTTCTATACGCACTATAAGGATAAGTATGATATGATCGAGCACTATCAAAGCAAGCTATTTCATACATTTGAATATATTTTTCAAAAACATGCTCATCACAAAAGAGATGCTATTCTAGAAGTATTTGAATATCTAGAGTCAGAACCACTTCTGGCTGCTCTGCTTTCTGAAAATGGGACTAAAGAAATCCAAAATTTCTTAAGAAATAAACTTCATATCATGCTCAGCACAGATTTACAAAAGCGATTTATGCAACTAAATCTCAATACCACTGAATTAGAATATAGTAGCATCTATCTAACTCATGCACTTTTTGGTGTCTGTCAAACTTGGATTGCACATGGAAAAAAAGAAAGTCCTCAAGAAATAACAGATTTCCTTATGAAGATGCTTGGTGATACAAATTGATACAAAAAAGGGAACAACACTATGTTCCCTTTTATCTATACTCCGCCAGTAGGACTCGAACCTACGACATCATGATTAACAGTCATGCGCTACTACCAACTGAGCTATGGCGGATAAAATAGTCCGTACGGGATTCGAACCCGTGTTACCGCCGTGAAAAGGCGGTGTCTTAACCCCTTGACCAACGGACCTTCTATCTGTAGCAGATATAACCATTATATCAATTTCTTACTAATTGTCAATCACTTTTGAGATTTTTTCTCTAGAATATCTTTTAATTTTCTAATTTTTAATCTTGAAATAGGACAACGATGGTCTTCATAGAAAACAATTTCTAAATTCTTTCTATCAATTTCTCTGATATTGCCTATATTTACCAAAAATGACTTGTGAGGAGAATAAAATCTCTGAGTATGTTTGTCCTTTTCCTGAATATCTGTCATGGTACCATAAAATTCTTTGGCAAAATTCTTACCAATAATGCGCAATTTATGAGAAACTCCTGTCGTTTCAATATACAGAATGTCATGATAAGGAATTTTTAAATCATTTCCCTTATAATTGTAGTCAAAATAATCTACCACATCTTCATTTTCAAGTAACATACTCTTCGTGTAGAAGATATTTTGCTCAATTCTCTTCTTAAATAACTCATCATTAATATCCTTATCGACAAAATCTAGGGCTGATACCTGGTATTTATAGGTTAGAGTTGCAAACTCTGATCGACTGGTGATAAAGACGATAATAGCGTAAGGATTGTAATGACGAATGAGCTGAGCCACTTCAAATCCCTTTTTCTCAATTCCATGAATATCGATATCTAGGAAATAAAGCTGGTTTACTTCATCGTTTTCAATATATTCCTTGAACTCACGAACTTTTCCCGTTGTCTTGTA
>NZ_JBKOTT010000136.1:0-1520 GCF_049737895.1 Streptococcus sp. CL8.13
GGAGAATTGCTAACAACCTTCCTCCACCAAGTGCCTAACGACCAAGACCAGGTTATCCTAGACAACTACTATACTAATCAACCTATCACGATTGCGCTTGATAAGGCTCTGACTCCCAACCAGAATGCCCAACGCTACTTTAAACGTTACCAGAAACTCAAAGAAGCTGTCAAATACTTGACTGACCTGATTGAGGAAACCAAGGCAACCATTCTCTATTTGGAAAGTGTAGAAACCGTCCTCAACCAAGCTGGACTAGAAGAAATCGCTGAAATCCGTGAAGAATTAATTCAAACTGGCTTTATCCGCAGAAGACAGCGAGAAAAAATTCAGAAGCGCAAAAAGCCAGAACAATATCTAGCAAGCGATGGCAAAACCATCATCTATGTCGGCCGCAATAACCTGCAAAATGAGGAACTAACCTTTAAAATGGCACGCAAGGAGGAACTTTGGTTCCACGCCAAGGATATTCCTGGAAGCCACGTAGTCATCTCAGGCAATCTTGATCCATCTGATGAAGTCAAAACAGACGCAGCAGAGCTAGCCGCCTACTTCTCTCAAGGTCGCTTGTCAAATCTGGTCCAGGTAGATATGATTGAAGTCAAGAAACTCAATAAACCAACTGGTGGCAAACCAGGTTTTGTCACTTACACAGGACAAAAGACCCTCCGTGTTACACCAGACCCAGAAAAAATCGCATCTATGAAAAAATCCTGATTCGACTTGAAATCAGGATTTTTAACTTACTATTCACTCAAATCATATTCATACTCAATGAAAATCAAAGAGCAAACTAGGAAACTAGCCGCAGGCTGTACTTGAGTACGGCAAGGCGACGTTGACGTGGTTTGAAGAGATTTTCGAAGAGTATTACTATTCACTCAAATCATATCCAATTATAGGACTAATCTTTGCCACCTAGTTTCTCATTGATTTTCATCATCACACTAGCAATTTTTTCACCCCAATAAGGGTCTGAGGCATATTCAACATTCATACCAGACGCCTTGTTTCCAAGGAAAGTTCTGCCCCTATCGATATAATTTTCCTTAATCCACTTGCTTGCACCTAAAATTCCCTTATCCACATCATCAAATGTCTTGGCAGAAAGGTAAGGAGTCGTATCATAGGCTGTAATTCCAAAGAAATTATTCTTATCTTTGGCAATCTTGCTACGTCCCCAGTCGCTTTCTAAGGCACTATGGGCAAGAAGGTAAAGGGCATTGATATGGTAATGTTCTTCGGCTTCCTTAAAGGTAGCTCCCTTGTTCTCCAAGAGACTATTATTAATATTTAGCAGACTAAATACCTTATCCAAGTCTTCAGCACTATAGTTTGTAACCTCTGTCAAGTCTTTGAAAAGGAAGGGATTCTCAAGCTTAAAACCATCAAAATGCAACCCATCTGCCGAATAATATTTCTTGCCTACTTCCATATCAGAAAGATGAGCAGCTACTGGGATACTAGCATTCTGAGCCACATAGTGATAAAAACGGTGTCCATCACTCTCATAATAAGGG
>NZ_JBKOTT010000137.1:0-1517 GCF_049737895.1 Streptococcus sp. CL8.13
ATTGCGCGTGCTTTAATTCGAAAAACACCAATCTTATTATTAGATGAGGCTACCTCGTCTTTAGATAATAAAGTTACTACTGAAATTGAAAATTCAATTTTAGAAATTCAAGATTTGACGGTTCTTGTTGTTACGCATAAGTTAAATAAGAGCATATTGAAAAAATACAATAGAATTCTTTTTATGAAAAATGGAGTTATTGTTGAAGATGGTTCTTTTGATAACTTGATGGATAGGAAAGGTGAATTTTATAAATTGGTTGAGTTGAGTGTGTAATTCTCTTTCGTTTTATAGTATAATTCTATAAAATACTCTATTACTTTCGTTTTATAATATAGATGTTGACTAGCACCACATGTTGAGGCGGTATCACTGCTTGTATGAGCTGAGTCATCAGCGAAGTAGAAGTAGATGTTCCGCCCATGGGATAGGACTCGTAGAATGAGGAGGGAACCGACGAAATGATACGGTAAGTCCGAGCCGTTGAGTGCGTGGCTCTGCTCTTCTGATCTGAGACAGCGAAAAGTAGAAGGGGATGGTATTGGTATCAATCAATGAGTAACAAAGTAACAGCATGATTCGAAACATTTGCTTGGAATTTGCGGAGGAACATCAATATGGATGGAATAACAAATGATTCTATAAAAACGGCTAAACTAATGAAACAATTATGGCCCCAATTGACCGATAAAGAAGCTATTGATGAATTAAAAAAATATACGAATGGCAAGAATACTGCAATCTTTACTGAAGTTGAAGGTGACACAATTGTAGGTCTAGCACTATGTTCACTCAGATTTGATTATGTTGAAGGTTGTAAATATAGTCCTGTTGGATTCTTAGAAGGGATTATTGTCGACGAGAAATATCGTTTAAAGGATATTGCTAAAAACCTCTGTACAAAATGTGAGGAATGGGCGAAAAATAAAGGATGTAAGGAATTTGCAAGTGACTGTACTTTAACGAATACGGATTCTATAAGATTTCATCTTAATATTGGATTTCAGGAGGCAAATAGAATTATTCATTTTAAGAAGAAATTATAATTTCAGAACGTGGTCAACATTTATGTATCTTTAGGAAGTGTGAAAGAATGGACGGACCACGAATTACTTTTCATTATTTAAGAATATAGTAATGTTGTAAAGTTAATCGAGGAGTTATTGATGGATTTTAGTAGTAAGATAGCCATAAATAAAGGCTGGTCAGATGATAAAAAATATTGTGTGACAGATCAAAATCAGAAAAAATATTTCTTGCGTGTTTCTGATAAGGATAAGTTAGATTCTAAAAAATTTGAATTTGAGATGATGGAGAAAGTGGCTTCTCTTGGAGTTCCGATGTGTAAACCAATTAGCATAGAACTCTGCGATGACAAAGTATATTCTTTACACGAATGGATAGACGGGAAAGATGCAAGAGAAACCATTTTAACTACTTCGAGAGAACAACAATACACGTACGGTGTAGAAGCAGGAAGAATCCTTTATAAAATTCATTCACTCCCTGTAACAGAA
>NZ_JBKOTT010000138.1:0-1477 GCF_049737895.1 Streptococcus sp. CL8.13
AAAACAATTTGACTTTGTAGTAACAACAGATATGTTATTCCAGTTGCTTGAAGAAGACGATTTGAAAAATGGCAGAAAAATAAGCTATACAAGTACACAAAGAAACAATTATGAGCGTCATATTAAACCATATTTTAAAAATACAAATTTAAATAAATTAACGTATGACCATATATTCGAATTTCGTGAATACCTAAAAACAAAACCTAAAAAACAAAATGAAAATGAAACTTTAAGTTATAATACAATTAATAAACTTCTAATTCTACTTAAAAAAATTTTTGACACTGGTATAAGAAAATCCCTTATTGATAAAAATCCTGTTGAGAATCTGAGAAAATTACCAATTAGGAAGCCTAATATCAAATTTTGGAGTATAGAAGAATTCACGAGATTTAGAGAACTTATTCAAGATGATGAAACAAGCTATGACCTGTTTTTCGTAATTGCTTTCTTTACTGGAATGAGAATGGGAGAAATCATCGCATTGAACTGGAATGATATAAATCTTTTAACAAATACAATATACGTTACCAAAACGGTATACTTTGTCAATAATACAAGCTACATTAATACAACAAAAACACGATCAGGAACTAGAAATATAACAATAAATCAGAAATTAGCAGAAATGCTAAAAGATTGGAAAGTAAAACAAAAAGAAAAACTTGAGGAATTTACGAAAAATACAGACGAACTACAAATAATACAGAGTACACCAATAACAATTACGAAAAATATGATTGATAAAAAGTTTAAGCAAATACTAGAAAGGGATAAAGATTTAAAGAAAATAAGAATTCATGATTTGAGACACTCTCACGCATCATTACTAATAAATCAAGGAGAGGATTACCTTGTTGTCAAAGAAAGATTAGGACACGCATCTATTACAACAACAATTGATACATATTCTCATTTGTACCCTAGCAAACAGAAAACATTGGCTAATAAACTTGACGATTTATTTTAAAATGGAAAAAATTGGTAACTCAACAAAAACAGAGAAAAAAAAGACAAGGTCCGAAAACCTTGTCTTTATTACTATACCGGCGGCCGGGGTCGAACCGGCACGTCCTTGCGGACACTGGATTTTGAGTCCAGCGCGTCTGCCAATTCCGCCACGCCGGCAAATAGTAACTGGGGTAGCTGGATTCGAACCAACGCATGAGGGAGTCAAAGTCCCTTGCCTTACCGCTTGGCTATACCCCAATAATATAAAATAGGCGAGTGATGGGGATCGAACCCACGCATGCCAGAGCCACAATCTGGTGTGTTAACCACTTCACCACACCCGCCATAATTCTATTAACACGGGCAGTAGGAATTGAACCCACACTGAAGGTTTTGGAGACCTTAGTTCTACCTTTAAACTATGCCCGTAAAATGGAAGGGGAGGGATTCGAACCCCCGAACCCGAAGGAGCGGATTTACAGTCCGCCGCGTTTAGCCTCTTCGCTACCCTTCCAAAATATAT
>NZ_JBKOTT010000139.1:0-1465 GCF_049737895.1 Streptococcus sp. CL8.13
TCAACTCTGAGACTGGGAAAAAATTGTCTAAACGCGATACTAACACCCTTCAGTTTATCGAAGACTACCGTAAAAAAGGTTATCTTCCAGAAGCAGTCTTTAACTTTATTGCTCTTCTTGGTTGGAACCCAGGTGGCGAAGATGAAATCTTCTCTCGTGAAGAACTCATTAAACTTTTCGATGAAAACCGCCTGAGCAAGTCTCCGGCAGCCTTTGACCAGAAAAAACTAGACTGGATGAGCAATGATTATATCAAGAATGCAGACCTAGAAACGATCTTTGAAATGGCAAAACCATTCTTAGAGGAAGCAGGCCGTTTAACTGACAAAGCTGAAAAACTAGTTGAGCTCTATAAACCACAAATGAAATCAGTAGATGAGATTATCCCATTGACAGATCTCTTCTTCTCAGATTTCCCAGAATTGACAGAAGCAGAACGCGAAGTCATGGCAGGGGAAACAGTCCCAACAGTTCTTGAAGCCTTCAAAGCAAAACTTGAAGCGATGACAAATGATGAATTTGTAACAGAAAATATCTTCCCACAAATCAAAGCTGTTCAAAAAGAAACAGGTATTAAAGGAAAAAATCTTTTCATGCCTATTCGTATCGCAGTTTCAGGTGAAATGCATGGACCAGAATTGCCAGATACAATCTTCTTGTTAGGCCGTGAAAAATCAATCCAGCATATCGAAAATATGTTAAAAGAAATCTCTAAATAAGAAGGATGCAACAATGGACATCTGGGAAAAGATGTACGAAGAAGCACAGAAACTGTATAATCCACATGAAGTATCTGATTTTGTTTATACTAATCATGTCGTTGCCGCTGTAGAAGCAGAAGATGGACAAATATTTACAGGTTTCTGTATGGAGGGAACCTGTGGTGTATTCCATCTCTGCGCAGAGCGGGCGGCACTCTTTAATATGTACCAATTTTCAGGACAAACTAAGGTTAAAAAAGTATTAGCCTTTCGAGACAAACCACCTTATGGTGGAAGTTCCGGTATGCCTTGTGGCGCTTGCAGAGAGTTCCTCTTAGAGTTGAACGCTGAAAATAAGGACGCAGAATTCATGATGGACTACGATACAAGAAAGACGGTGAAAATCGCAGAACTAATCCCATATTGGTGGGGAGAAGAACGTGCTTCTAAGTTTAATAATCAATAGAAGAGTCAGTATAATTCTGGCTCTTTTTACTTAATTTGAAAAAAGATAAAAAAAGTTGTTGACAAGTTAGAAAAAGTCTGTATAATAGTAAGAGTTGAAAACAACTCTGGTCCGTTGGTCAAGGGGTTAAGACACCGCCTTTTCACGGCGGTAACACGGGTTCGAATCCCGTACGGACTATGGTATGTTGCGGTTGAAGCACTTGATGAAAAAAAGTTTCAAAAAAATTTCAAAAAAGTGTTGACAAGCGAAAGCGACTGTGATATACTAATATAGTTGTCACTTGAGAGAAGCAAGT
>NZ_JBKOTT010000140.1:0-1443 GCF_049737895.1 Streptococcus sp. CL8.13
GACAAATATTTAAATCAGGAGGTTCTGGAAATGAAAAAGTCTAAGGCCAAGTATGCAACGCTTGCAGGTGTCGTGTTAAGTGCAGGTATTTTGTTAAGTGCCTGTGGAAATTCTAGCACAGCATCAAAAACATACAATTATGTTTACTCAAGTGATCCATCTAGTTTGAACTATCTAGCAGAAAATCGTGCAACAACTACTGATATTGTGACCAATCTGGTAGATGGTCTCATGGAAAATGACCAGTATGGAAACTATATTCCATCTTTGGCAGAGGATTGGAGTGTTTCTCAAGACGGTTTGACCTATACCTACAAACTTCGTAAGGATGCTAAATGGTATACTGCAGATGGAGAAGAATATGCTCCTGTAACTGCCCAAGATTTTGTCACTGGTTTGAAATATGCAGCTGATAAAAAATCAGAAGCCTTGTACTTAGTGCAAGAATCCGTTGCAGGTTTGGATGACTATATCACTGGTAAAACAAGCGACTTTTCAACTGTCGGAGTCAAGGCTCTTGATGACCAAACCGTTCAATATACCTTGGCACGACCAGAACCTTACTGGAACTCAAAAACAACCTCAACTATTCTCTTCCCAGTCAATGCAGATTTCTTGAAATCAAAAGGGGATGATTTTGGGAAGGTAGAGCCATCTAGCATTTTGTACAATGGACCGTTCTTGATGAAATCCTTTGTTTCAAAATCAGTCATCGAATACAAGAAAAATCCTAACTACTGGGATGCTAAAAATGTCTTTGTAGATGATGTCAAATTGACTTATTTTGATGGTAGTGACCAAGATGCGTTAGCACGTAATTTTACCGAAGGTGTTTATAGCTATGCTCGTCTCTATCCGAACAGTTCAAGTTTTGAAGGAATTAAAGAAAAGAATAAGGACAATATCATCTATAGCATGCAAGATGCTACATCTTACTTCTTAAACTTCAACTTGGATAGGAAATCTTATAAATTCACTTCCAAGACAAGTGATGCTGAAAAGAAATCGACTCAAGAAGCGGTTCTTAACAAGAACTTCCGTCAAGCCATTAATTTTGCCTATGACCGTACAGCTTACGGGGCCCAATCTCAAGGAGAAGAGGGGGCAACTAAGATTTTGCGTAACCTCGTTGTTCCTCCAAACTTCGTAAGTATCAATGGCAAAGACTTTGGTGAAGTAGTAGCCTCTAAGATAGTCAACTATGGCAAGGAATGGCAAGGAATCAACTTTGCAGATGCCCAAGATCCATACTACAATCCAGAAAAAGCCAAGGCTAAATTTGCTGAAGCTAAGAAAGAACTCCAAGCCAAAGGAGTCCAATTCCCTATACACTTAGATAAAACTATAGATTTGGCTAATAAGGCTGAAATTCAAGGAATCAATTCCATGAAGCAATCAATAGAATCTGTCTTAGGTGCAGATAATGTTGTGATTGATGTTCAT
>NZ_JBKOTT010000141.1:0-1434 GCF_049737895.1 Streptococcus sp. CL8.13
GTCATTTCCAGTGTGACAGATGACAAGGGCCGCAAGACTGTTGTTGACCTCTTGCCCAACGTGAAAGAGCGTATCTACCCTGTAGGTCGTTTGGACTGGGATACATCAGGAGTCTTGATTTTGACCAATGATGGAGATTTTACGGATGAAATGATTCACCCTCGTAATGAGATTGACAAGGTTTATGTCGCGCGTGTTAAAGGTGTGGCCAATAAGGATAATCTCCGCCCCTTGACCCGTGGACTTGAGATTGATGGTAAGAAAACCAAGCCGGCTGTCTATGAGATTCTTAAAGTGGATCCAGTCAAAAATCGCTCTGTGGTGCAGTTGACTATCCATGAAGGGCGTAACCACCAGGTTAAAAAGATGTTTGAAGCTGTCGGTCTCCAAGTGGACAAGTTGTCTCGGACTCGTTTTGGACATCTAGACTTGACAGGACTCCGTCCAGGAGAATCCCGTCGTCTTAATAAAAAAGAAATCAGCCAACTACACACCATGGCTGTAACCAAGAAATAATGAAACGAATTTTAATAGCGCCTGTGCGCTTTTACCAACGGTTTATCTCACCAGCCTTTCCACCCTCTTGTCGCTTTGAGCCGACTTGTTCCAACTACATGATTCAGGCTATTGAGAAACATGGCTTTAAGGGTGTCTTGATGGGCTTGGCACGGATTTTACGTTGCCATCCCTGGTCGAAAACAGGTAAGGACCCCGTCCCAGACCACTTTTCACTCAAACGGAATCAAGAAGAAAAATGAGGATGGGTAAAAATATTTTAGTGAAATGATAAAAACGCATCCTATCAGGTTTGAGTGAGTCTGATAGGATGCGTTTTATCATGTAAAGATGTTAGTTGAGTTTGAAGTTGCTTATTTCAAGGCTTTTTGTGCGTCTTCAATCATGAGTTTTGTTGATTCAAGACCGCCTCCGCTTAGATACCAGAGGTCTGGTGTGAGTTGGATAATTTTACCATTTTTAGCGGCAGGAGTTTCAGCGATGAGGGCATTTTCTAGGACGCCGTCGTTGCTTGAGTTGTCCCCACCGATGGCAAGGGTACGGTTGATGACAAAAAGGATGTCAGGATTGATTTCTTTGACACTTTCAAAGCTGACTTCTTGTCCGTGGCGAGAGTCTTCAAATTGAGTATCTGTTGGCTTGAATTTCAAGGTTTGGTACAAGAAAGAGAAACGAGATTGGGCACCAAAGGCAGCCATTTTCCCTTCGTTGAGGAGGATAGCAAGGGCTTTTTTGTCAGAACTTTCATTTTTAGTAGCGACTTCTTGTATGCTCTTGTCTAGCTTGGCCAATTCTTCCTTGGCTTTCTGTGTACCAGTTTCACCAAAGGCGCTTGCTAGGGATTCGATATTAGCCTTGGTAGAAGTCCAGTAGTCATCTTTGCCTGCTTGGAAGAGAACAGTCGGAGCGATTTCGTTG
>NZ_JBKOTT010000142.1:0-1397 GCF_049737895.1 Streptococcus sp. CL8.13
GTTATAAATATATAACACTTAAATTTTATGTTATAAATATATCACATTTGAATTTGGAAAGCAAGAATTTATGTGACAAGGTGGCAATTATTTGAAAAAATTTTTTAATAAAAGCCCTCGATAGTCAAACAACTAAAGAATTCTTTGAAGCAATGCATCGGATTTGGTTTGGATAGTTTCGTTAATAATATTTGATGATAAAGAATTTTTGGAAAATCTAGATACTGTATGAAACTCTACTTTTTTATTAGGCTGTTATAAAGTCTGTCAGAATAAGCGTTATAGGTGTAGAAGTTAATTTTTACAGAACTAAACTTTTACAGAACTAAATTATTCCCCCATTTAGAATCTATTAATTCATATTTTATAAATTAATTAGTAGATATCGTTCTTAAAATTCTTGATATTTCGCTGTTTTTAGTCCAACTGAAACTCATACTTTCCAAACGAGGTCTTAAGAAAGCTCGTAAAGCTAGTCAGTTCTCAAAGCGTTAAGAACCTGCTACAATACACCATTTAATTGAAAGTTATTCAAATTAGATGAAAATTTTTTTCTGAAAAAGTGGGAAAATATTGATTTTAAGAGAATTTTGAATCATATTCGAATTGGAGTTTTTAAAATCATGTTTCAGTAGTGAAAGTTCCAAAGTTGATTCTCCAGATAAGGATGATATCACCTGCCAATAGATTGTCTTCTAGTAGTTCCATATTGCGTTTTGGGACAGGTTTAGGGGCTTCCATATCACTATTAGGAGAGATATAGGGCTTGACAGGGTAGTCCTTATAGATAGTATTAAAAGTAGTATTCATAAACGATTTCTTTCTAATTTTTTCTTTAAGATTATAACCAATTTCTAGTAGTAAAAAAAAATAAAACTCTGTCAAGTTTTTTTCTTGACACCTGCCAGAAATCTGCTATAATAGAACATGTGCTAAATAGCTCAGCTATTTCACCGAAATAAAAAATAAGAAAAGAGACTTTAAAAATGGCAGTTAAAATCCGTTTGACTCGTATGGGTTCTAAGAAAAAACCTTTCTACCGTATCAACGTAGCAGATTCACGTTCACCACGTGACGGACGTTTCATCGAAACAGTTGGAACTTACAACCCACTTGTTGCTGAAAACCAAGTAACTTTGAAAGAAGACCGCGTTCTTGCATGGTTGGCTGATGGAGCTCAACCTTCAGATACAGTACGTAACATCCTTTCAAAAGAAGGCGTATTGAAAAAATTCCACGATTCTAAATTCTCAAAATAAGTTTAAAGTAGGTTGACAGATGGATACGATTGAAAATCTCATTATTGCGATTGTGAAACCCTTGATTTCACAACCAGATGCCTTAACTATCAAGATTGAAGATACACCAGAATTTTTGGAATATCATTTGGATCTTGA
>NZ_JBKOTT010000143.1:0-1344 GCF_049737895.1 Streptococcus sp. CL8.13
ACCGTCACTAGGCCAAAAATAATACCTGGTGCATTAGCTGCTGCAAGGGGGATATCTCTTTCTTTTTTGAAAAGACCGTAGTAAACCCAGAGACTACAGTTGATGGCAGCAACCAAGGGCTGGATGAAATTTCCTTTTTGACCAGCCAGATTGTTCATGATTTGTGGGAAGTAAGACACATACATCATAACAGACATAAAGGTCGCTACCCAACCTAAAATTTTCATTTGTTTTTCAGACATTTTCAAAACCTCTTTCATTTTTACTGAATCTTATTTTAAAATATTCTTTCAAAACAATCAAGTCTTTAAAACTTTTGTTATAAAGATATAAACTATCACAATCTTGTTATAAGAAAGAGGGAACAGAAAAAAGACCGAATTGCTCCGTTCTGTTTACTCAATCAAATATTAGAAAATGAATACTCCTTTTCAATGAATCGATTGATTGATGGTAAATAAGCCGTTAGAAATTATTGACAGTATCGAAATTTTCTAGTAAAATGAATTTTGTTAATACCTAAATGGTGTGTAGTTTTCTATCAACATAGTCAGGAGAAAAGGAACTTATGCTAAAAAAATTTAATGAATTGTCACTGAAAGATAAGGCTTATCTAATTGGCGGTTTGAGCTTATTAGTCATTGTGATCTCATTTGGTCTACTCAATCGTCAAACAGTAACTGTCAGTCTTGTCTTTACACAACTATCTGCTCCCTTGATTTTGGTGATTTTTACTTGTCTAGTAATCGGGATCATTGCTGGTAGTGCTATTGGTATTAGCTATCACCATAACAAGACTCAAGATCTGAGAAGCCGCATTGCTGAAGCAGAAGCGACTATCAATATAAAAGACAGGGAGCTTGTCCAGTACGAGGAACAGGTGCAACAATTAAAACAGGAAGCCAAACAATAAGTGTAGAAATCATAACCACCCGTGAAAACGGGTGGTTTTTTGTCTCGCACCTAACGGAGCGAGACGGACTGAAAGTCGCATAAATACAAAAAAGATCGAATTGCTCCGATCTTTTTAAGTTTCACTCCAAGAATGTTTAGATAAAAAATTTGATAATAGAATTACCTACTTCATACGATAAAAATCAATCACTAGACCAGCAGGCCCTTTAACTAATAAGGACTCTGTTCCCCAATCGGTTACAGTTGGTCCGTTTAAAACCTGGATACCAAGTTCTTTCAACCGTTGGTAATTCTGGTCTACATCCTCAACCTCGATATGAAGAATGATTCCTGACTGAAAATCTTCCAAAGGAATCAAATGATTTTGGGACAACATCAGACAGTGACTGCCAATCGTAAACTGAGCAAAACTGTCATCAACATAATCGG
>NZ_JBKOTT010000144.1:0-1334 GCF_049737895.1 Streptococcus sp. CL8.13
TGCCTGGTCAAATGAGGCAATAAATCTTCTCTTTCTTCCTTTAATAGCTCTGCTATTTTTTCTAAAGAAAAACCTAGATATTTGTAATAAAGAATAACCTGAAGGCGTTCCAAATCCTCCTGACTATAGGTTCGATAGCCATTTTCCGACTTTAAAGGAACCAAAAGTCCTATCTTATCGTAGTGGTGTAGGGTCTTGACAGAGACGCCCGAAAGCTGCGCAGCTTCTTTTATATGGTACATGATTTCCTCCTTATACTCAATGAAAATCAAAGAGCAAACTAGGAAGCTAGCCGCAGGCTGTACTTGAGTACGGTAAGGCGACGCTGACGTGGTTTGAATTTGATTTTCGAAGAGTATTACATTGATAGTATAACCCCTCCCCCTAGGTCAGAGTCAAGCGTTTTTGCGAAATTTTTTACTTTATCATAACGTGAAAATGGTTTTCTTGACAGACCTTAGAAAACATGATAGGATAGTCAAGTCTATCAATCAAAAGAAAGGCTCATTTTGAGTACTGATGAGGCTATTTGCCAAGGGCAGTAGCTTTTTCTTTTGTAATACTAATTTTAGGAGTTTAACTATGTCTGAAAAATCGCAATGGGGTTCTAAACTAGGCTTTATTCTAGCATCTGCTGGTTCAGCTATCGGACTTGGAGCCGTTTGGAAATTTCCCTATATGACTGCTGCTAATGGCGGTGGAGGCTTTTTACTAGTCTTTCTTATTTCTACCATTTTAATCGGTTTCCCGCTCCTGCTTGCTGAATTTGCCCTTGGCCGTAGTGCTGGTGTTTCAGCAATCAAAACCTTTGGAAAACTCGGCAAGAATAGTAAGTACAACTTTATCGGTTGGATTGGTGCCTTTGCCCTCTTTATCCTCTTATCTTTCTACAGTGTTATTGGGGGATGGATTCTGGTTTATCTAGGCATTGAGTTTGGAAAATTGTTCCAAATTGGTGGAACGGGGGATTATGCTCAGTTATTTACTTCAATCATTTCAAATCCAGCCATTGCCCTTGGAGCTCAGGCAGCCTTTATCCTATTGAATATCTTCATTGTATCACGTGGGGTTCAAAAAGGAATTGAAAGAGCCTCAAAAGTCATGATGCCTCTGCTCTTTATCATCTTTGTCGTCATCATCGGACGCTCTCTCAGTTTGCCAAATGCCATGGAAGGAGTTCTTTACTTCCTCAAACCAGACTTTTCAAAACTGACCAGCGCTGGTCTCCTCTATGCTCTGGGACAATCTTTCTTTGCCCTCTCACTAGGGGTTACAGCCATGCTGACCTATGCCTCCTACTTGGACAAGAAAACCAATCTGGTCCAGTCAGGGAT
>NZ_JBKOTT010000145.1:0-1332 GCF_049737895.1 Streptococcus sp. CL8.13
ATCAAAGGTAAATTCTTTTGATACCAAGGTTCTGTGAGGATTGTAGACAAGAGACTCCCCGGTTTCCTGTTTGATTTCTTTGGGTGCAAAAAACATTAGTCCTCTCCTTTCTGTGAGAGATAAACATCTAGACCATGCTGACGTAGATGGCAGGCTGGGCAATTTCCGCAGCCACTTCCAATAATCCCGTTGTAGCAGGTCAAGGTCTTTTCACGGACATAGTCAAAGGCACCGAGTTGGTCGGCTAATTCCCAAGTTTCAGCCTTGTCTAGCCACATGAGAGGTGTTTGGATAACAAAGTCGTAATCCATGGCAAGGTTGAGGGTAACATTGAGAGATTTGACAAAGACATCTCGGCAGTCAGGATAGCCTGAGAAGTCTGTCTCGCAGACACCTGTCACGATATCTTTAATACCTCGTTGCTTAGCAAGGACTGCCGCAAAGGACAGAAAGAGGTGGTTACGACCGTCAACAAAAGTATTGGGAACCGCTCCCTCTTTTTGCTCGATTTCCAGATCAGAGGTCAAAGCATTTTCAGTGATTTGACCCAGCAGAGACATATCTAGTATATGATGACGAATACCCTGTTCCTTAGCGATTTCTCTAGCAACTTGAATTTCGAGGTGATGGCGTTGACCGTAGGCAAAGGTAACGGCTTCGACCGTTTCATAGTGTTCTTTAGCCCAAAAGAGGCAGGTTGTAGAATCTTGACCGCCACTAAAGACGACCAAGGCTGATTGACGTTTCATAGTACTCCTTCCAAAATGGGAAATGTTCAGAGCACGCAAAAAGCTCCCTTGAGGGAGCTAAAAAATACCAAGTCAAGGTTTTTTTTAGCGATGGCATGTCCCAAACATCGTAATATTCTACCTACAGTCTAGCATATTTTTTGAAAAATGGCAAAGGGCAAGAAAAAAGAGACCAAAGCAAGTACTTGGTCTCTAGTATGATTAGCTCAATTCAGCAACGATGGCTTTGATTTGTTCAGCTGTGTGAACACCAGCAACTTGTTTCACCACTTGGCCGTCTTTTTTGAAGAGAAGAGTTGGGATAGACATGATTCCAAAGGCACGAGCTGTGTTTGGATTTTCATCCACGTCCATTTTAACGATTTTCAAGACATCTTCTGAAAGTTCTTCAGACAATTTATCCAAGATTGGACCTTGCATACGACATGGACCACACCAAGTTGCCCAGAAGTCTACCAAGACCAAACCGTCTTTTGTTTCTTGTTCGAATGTTGCATCTGTAATTGCTTTTGCCATTGTATTTCTCCTTTTTTAGTTATATTGGCTTAAATCTTGTTTCATGAGATAGAAGAAGACATCTCCG
>NZ_JBKOTT010000146.1:0-1331 GCF_049737895.1 Streptococcus sp. CL8.13
TGGAGATGTCTTCTTCTATCTCATGAAACAAGATTTAAGCCAATATAACTAAAAAAGGAGAAATACAATGGCAAAAGCAATTACAGATGCAACATTCGAACAAGAAACAAAAGACGGTTTGGTCTTAATAGACTTCTGGGCGACTTGGTGTGGTCCATGTCGTATGCAAGGTCCAATCTTGGACAAATTGTCTGAAGAACTTTCAGAAGATGTCTTGAAAATCGTTAAAATGGACGTTGATGAAAATCCAAACACTGCTCGTGCTTTTGGAATCATGTCTATCCCAACTCTTCTCTTCAAAAAAGACGGCCAAGTGGTGAAACAAGTTGCTGGTGTTCACACAGCAGAACAAATCAAGGCCATCGTTGCTGAATTGAGCTAATAAAACGAGAGACCAAGTATTGCTTTGGTCTCTTTTTTCTTACCCTTTGCCATTTTTCAAAAAATATGCTAGACTGTAAGTAGAATATTACGATGTTTGGGACATGCCATCGCTAAAAAAAACCTTGACTTGGTATTTTTTAGCTCCCTCAAGGGAGCTTTTTGCGTGCTCTGAACATTTCTCATTTCGGAAGGAGTACTATGAAACGTCAATCAGCCTTGGTCGTCTTTAGTGGCGGTCAAGATTCAACAACCTGCCTCTTTTGGGCTAAAGAACACTATGAAACTGTTGAAGCCGTCACTTTTTCCTACGGCCAACGCCATCATCTCGAAATTCAAGTTGCTAGAGAAATTGCTAAGGAACAGGGAATTCGTCATCATATCCTAGATATGTCTCTGCTGGGGCAAATCACTGAAAATGCCTTGACCTCTGATCTGGAAATCGAGCAAAAAGAGGGAGAGGTTCCCAATACCTTCGTTGACGGTCGCAACCACCTCTTTCTGTCCTTTGCGGCAGTTCTTGCTAAGCAACGGGGCATTAAAGATATCGTAACAGGTGTCTGCGAGACAGACTTCTCAGGCTACCCTGACTGCCGTGATGTCTTTGTCAAATCCCTCAATGTCACCCTCAACCTGGCTATGGATTACGACTTTGTTATCCAAACACCTCTCATGTGGCTAGACAAGGCTGAAACTTGGGAATTAGCCGACCAACTCGGTGCCTTTGACTATGTTCGTGAAAAGACCTTAACCTGCTACAACGGGATTATCGGAAGTGGCTGTGGAGATTGCCCAGCCTGCCACCTACGTCAACATGGTCTAGATGTTTATCTGTCACAGAAAGGAGAGGCCTAATGTTTTTTTCACCCAAAGAAATTAAACAGGAAACTGGGGAGTCTCTGGTCTACAATCCTCACAGAACCTTGGTATCAAAAGAATTTACCTTCGAC
>NZ_JBKOTT010000147.1:0-1322 GCF_049737895.1 Streptococcus sp. CL8.13
ATCCTTGAGTCTTTGCGCTTATGCACTGAACCAGCATCGCTCGCAGGAAAATAAGGACAATAATCGTGTCTCGTATGTGGATGGCAGCCAGTCAAGTCAAAAAACTGAAAAACTGACGCCGGATCAGGTTAGCCAAAAAGAAGGAATTCAGGCTGAGCAAATTGTCATTAAGATTACAGATCAGGGCTATGTGACGTCACACGGTGACCACTATCATTACTATAATGGTAAAGTTCCTTATGATGCCCTCTTTAGTGAAGAACTTCTGATGAAGGATGCTAATTATCAACTTAAAGACGCTGATATTGTCAATGAGGTCAAGGGTGGCTATATCATCAAGGTCGATGGAAAATATTATGTCTACCTGAAAGATGCAGCTCATGCTGATAATGTTCGAACCAAGGATGAAATCAATCGTCAAAAACAAGAACATGTCAAAGATAATGAGAAGGTCGGCGCTGATGTTGCTGTAGCAAGGTCTCAGGGACGCTATACAACAGATGATGGTTATGTCTTTAACGCTTCAGATATCATTAAAGATACAGGTGATGGTTATATAGTACCACATGGTGGTCACTATCATTTCATTCCTAAGAGTGACTTGTCGGCAGGTGAATTAGCAGCCGCAAAAGCATATTTATCAGGGAATACTACAGCTCTCAGTCAACCTTTATCGGTGACACCGAATAATGGTGTTACTGCAGCAGATGATGGTTATGTCTTTAACCCTAATGACATTGTCAGAGATACCGGTGATGCTTATATAGTAAGACATGGGGACCACTATCATTATATTCCTAAGTCATCTCTTAACAATCCCCCATCACACTCTAACACGGAAGAGGTAGGAAGTTCTTCTAATACTGGATCAAGTAATGCGACTTCACATGTCCACCATGAGGAAGAAGATGGTCATGGTTTTGATGCCAATCGAATTATAAGTGAAGATTCAGAAGGTTTTGTCATGACTCATGGCGACCACAATCATTACTTCTTTAAGAAAGATTTGACAGCAGACCAAATTAAGGCGGCTCAGGATCACTTGAAAGGGGCAAATACGACAACACCAAGTGCATCTCATGATGATCACGATGAAGAAGAGCATGACCACCATCATGGTGAAGACCATGATCACAGGTTTGATGCAAATAGAGTTATCAGTGAAGATGCGGCAGGATTTGTCATGACTCATGGCGACCACAATCATTACTTCTTTAAGAAGGATTTGACACCTGAGCAAATTAAGGCAGCTCAAGATCATTTGAGAGGTAAAACGCCAGTAACACCAAGTCCAGCACATGATGACGATGACGATCATGATG
>NZ_JBKOTT010000148.1:0-1314 GCF_049737895.1 Streptococcus sp. CL8.13
GAATCAGTCGTTAAAGCGGCACGCTTGATTTTTTCTTTCAAAGCATCTGTGATATGAGGAATAACCTGAACAGTTGCCCCAAGGTATTCTCCACGGCGTTCTTTACGAAGAACTTCACTGTAAATTTTACCAGTTGTCACGTTGGAATATTTGTTGAGATTGATATCGATGAAACGTTCATAGTGACCCAAGTCCAAATCTGTCTCAGCTCCGTCATCTGTCACAAAAACTTCCCCGTGCTGGTAAGGGCTCATAGTTCCCGGATCGATATTGATATAAGGGTCAAACTTTTGAATGGTTACTTTGAGACCACGATTTTTCAAGAGACGGCCCAGACTCGCTGCCACAATCCCTTTCCCAATAGACGATACCACACCACCAGTTACAAAAATATATTTCGTTGACATAGATTCCTCTTTCTAAAATGCTCAAGGTCTTGCTGACTACGAGGGGACATAGAAAACAAGACCCTATTAATAAGAATAATCTGGGATGACTGCACCAGATTCACAACAAATACTCTTCGAAAATCTCTTCAAACCGCGTCAACGTCGCCTTGCCGTACGCAAGTACAGCCTGCGGCTAGTTTCCTAGTTTGCTCTTTGATTTTCATTGAGTATAAAATACAAGAAGATAACTTCTTGAAAAAACAAAAATAGCTCCCTAAGAACTAGGGAGCCCCGACCTCTAAAAGAGGTGCCCGAACAATATGATACCTAAAAATAAGATAATTGTCAACAGCTAACTTTTATTCCTCGATGTTTTCAGAATCATCGTCTGAAAACTCGTCGTCGTCTTCGTTGAGATCCACGTCTTCACCCAAGTCATCAGGAGCGATTTCGTTGATTTCTGCATCGTAAGCTTCCACTTCATTTTTCTCATCATCTGGATTTTCATCATCGTATGAAAGAGCTGGATCTGCTTCGTATGCATCTTCATCTTCTGGATCATCTGCATTGTAGTCAATAGCATCTGAATCGCCATCCATGAAGGCATTGACACGTTTTTTCTTAGCTTTTGGTGCCACTTCATCGTCGTCATTTTCTTCAAGAGCAATGATTTCTTCGTCGATTTCGTCTACACCATACCATGAACGAAGCCCCCATTTGTTGTCTCCAAGTGAGATGAAGCTACCGTCAAAGTTCAACTCTGTGTAGAACAAAGGCAAGGCTTCGCGGATATCGCTGTTTGATGTTCCAAGGTAGTTTTGAATTTCGTTTACAAGATCGCTAAAATGCATCTCATGATCACGACCACGAAGTTCCAAGATAGCACGCGCTACCTCAATCATAGATAGTTCACTTTTTTCTTGCC
>NZ_JBKOTT010000149.1:0-1275 GCF_049737895.1 Streptococcus sp. CL8.13
TAGTTCGGATTTTTCGCAAATTCAACAGAAGATTTGGTCACAATAGATTTCAACAAATAAGGACCATTGTACAAGATACTACTTGGATCCGTAGCTTTGGCAAAATCATCCCCTTTTGAGTTCAAAAACTCTTCATTAACTGGCGCAAGCACACCCATGGTTGTTTTTGAGTTCCAAAAACTTTCAGGTTTGTTCAACGTGTATTGGACTGTTTGATCATCAAGGGCTTTAATCCCGACTTGAGAAAAATCTTTAATTTCCCCTTTAGCATAAGCATCCAGACCTTTGATTGAATCTTGTACCAAGTAAAGGGCTTCTGCTTTCTTATCTGTTGCATATTTAAGACCTGTCACAAAGTCTTGAGCCTTAACAGGAGCATACTCTTCTCCCTCAGATGTATACCACTTGGCATCCTGACGAATCTTATAAGTATAAGTCAAGCCATCCTTAGAAACTGACCAGTCCTCTGCCATTGAGGGAATAAGGTTCCCGTATTTATCATTTTCAAGCAATCCATCAATCACATTACTAGTAATGTCGGCAGTTGCTGCCTTACCAGTTGTCAAATAGTTGAGATTATCTGGATGTGTCTCGTATGTAAATGCAAAGGTCTGCTCACCTTTAGTAGCAGAACCACCCGAGCAAGCCGCTAAGACACCTGCTGCTAATAAAGTTACTCCCGCAAAAGCCAATACTTTCCTTGTTTTCATAGTCTTCTCCTTTGTTTTTTTATTCATTATAGCCCCTTTTTTGAGTCCTGTCAATACAATTTTCTGAATTTTTGAAAATTATTTTTTAAACAATAGGTTTGCAAAAATATGAATAATATCAAAAATACCTCAACTACATTAGGTAGTCAAGGAATTATCAATCACATTTCTAAATAGCAACTGATAACAGTTCTAGGTGTTTAATCTAACTCATTTCTTGCACACTGTAAAGCTGCTCCAATTACTTGGTGCATATCGTAATAACGATAGTGTCCTAAACGACCACCAAAGATAACATTCCCTTGCTCATCAGCCAATTTTTTATATGATTTATACAAATGATTATTACGATCATTATTTACTGGATAATAAGGCTCATCACCTTTTTCCCATGTTTTAGAATGTTCTTTAGTAATGATAGTCTTTGCTTGATTCCCAAACTCAAAATGTTTGTGTTCAATAATGCGAGTATATGGAGTTTCTGAATCCGTATAGTTCACAACTGCATTTCCTTGGTAATTCTCCATATCCAAGGTCTCATTTTCAAAACGAAGACTACGATACT
>NZ_JBKOTT010000150.1:0-1259 GCF_049737895.1 Streptococcus sp. CL8.13
CATGAGCCAACTCCTCATTAAAGTAAACCGTATCAAAATTCTGATCATCATAGACCGAAGCCCCAATCCCTGCTGACATGCGTTCATAAACACGGTACTCGTAGAAGCGCTCTGGCATAGCTGTCACTTTTTGAGCTTGCTCCTCTTGAGATAGGTTACGAGCATAGAGAACAACCTTCTCCTGCCCTTGCTTGGAGAGGCTATGGTAGAGACGGACAATCTCGATCTGAGTAAAATATCCTTTGGGTACTTTTAAAATGTTCTCTAGCTGGACTACCTTCTCCTTGGACGGTTCCTTGACTCCACGTTCCCAAGCTGAGTAAGCCTGGAAACTAATCCCAAGTTGCTCTGCAATTTCCCTCTGTGTCAGTTTTAACTCTTTCCTCCGAGCCTTTAATTTTTCTGGCTGATACATACTTCACCTCCTATTATGATGATTTAATGGACATTATCTCCCTTAGAAAGACTAATCGATGCTTGAATCCATATTTTTAAAACTCAACCAATTTGGTTTAGTTTTATTATATAAAAAAAGTAGACAAATGTCCACTAGGAAAAGCAGAAACATCGTGAGTTTTATACTCAATGAAAATCAAAGAGCAAACTAGGAAACTAGCCGCAGGCTGTACTTGAGTACGGCAAGGCGACGTTGACGCGGTTTGAATTTGATTTTCGAAGAGTATTAATCAAACTAAAAGGACCTAGCCCTATACAATACAGAACTAAATCCTTTGAATAAATAATTGATCTAGCTTTTAAAATCCCTACAGAAATTCCAGTTTTTCTCTATTTGATACCGGACATTAGTTTTTCAATACGTGGAACGTAGAAGAATAAGATAATACTGAATACAATCGTAATTCCTCCAACAATTCCATAGTAAGCGACTTCAGTTTCGCTTGTATAAAATTTTACAATTTGAGCATTGATAGCTTGAGCAGCAGCATTACTCAAGAACCAGATAGACATCATTTGTGCTTGGAAGGATTTTGGTGCTAGCTTAGTAGTGACTGATAGACCAATAGGCGAAATCAACATTTCCCCCACAATCACAATAGCCCAACTCATAATCAACCAGAAAGGACTGACCTTAACATCTGTCCCAAAGAGCATCCCTGGTAACATCATCCACAAGAAGGATAAACCTGCTGCTAATAAACCGTAAGCAAATTTCTTAGAAGAGGATGGTTGCTTTTTACCCATTTCCCCCCACAACCATGCAAAAATCGGCACATAAATCATAATGAAAAGTGGATTGA
>NZ_JBKOTT010000151.1:0-1189 GCF_049737895.1 Streptococcus sp. CL8.13
AGTCAAGCGACTCAAGAGATTGGTAGATGCAGATAAGAGCCAAACAAAGGGACTAACTAGTTTCCCAAGCCCAATGATAACTGGCGCTGTACGAATCGCCAAGGCATCCTTTAGATTAAGAGCGATTCTTTTAGGATACAATTCCCCAAAAACGATGGAAATATAAGTCAAAAATGCTAAAGATAGAAAACTTGCAACGGCATAAGATGTTTCACCATTTCCAAGCCAAGATGCAATTTCTCGTCCCAGAGTGTCTGCCAAACTCGCCCCTGATAAGATCGTAATCAGGGTAATCCCTACTTGAATGGTTGATAAAAAGTGGTTAGGATTTTCTAGTACCTTCAGCAGACGGATATAGCGTCTATCTCCTTCTTCTGCCTTTTGTTCAACCCGCGCACGGTTAAGTGAAACCATGGCCATTTCTGTGGCTGAGAAAAAAGCATTTAACACTGTCAAGATAAACAATAAAACAAATTGTAGCAACAAATTCTGACTACTTGGGTCTTCCATAGTTCTTCTCCTAAAATAGTATCTTACCCTTTATTATATCACAAAATATAGTCCAGTACATATTATTTTTTCTCATACTCTTCGAAATTCACTTTAAACCACGTCAGCTTCATCTGCAACTTCAAAGCTGTGCTTTGAGCAACCTGTGGCTAGCTTCCTAGTTTGCAATTTGATTTTCATTGAGTATCATTGTATATTGTAGCCCTGCTTAAACTAGTAAAAAAGAACTCCTATATCCACAAGTGACATAGGAGTTTATGTTATCTTTTACTGAGTTACCGTTACTTCTCCAGTTCGGTAATCCAGTTGAAGTCCCTTTTGAACATTGGGAACTAGGACATTAAATTCCAATTCTCCGTCTGAAGACTTGGCTTCAATCTGTGAAGCTGAAGGAACTAAATCCTCGTTTGAAGCATAATAAAGAGTTACACGGTAACGGACACGCTTGTTTTGGTCCAAGGCCTTACGTACCATGCTTTCATAGTAGTTTTGACCAGTCGAATCCTCGGCTTGAGCCTGATTTGCCCAGGCTGTTTGAACAGCAATGTTTTTAGGATTGCTTGTCGAGGCATCAAAACCATCCAAGCCACCGATTAAGGCATAGCCTAACAAGTGACCTCTATCGACCGCATGGGTATAAGACCCCTTTAGATTCTTAACCTGATGCCAGCCTGGAGGA
>NZ_JBKOTT010000152.1:0-1105 GCF_049737895.1 Streptococcus sp. CL8.13
CTTTATCTGCAACCTCAAAGCGGTGCTTTGAGCAACCTGCGGCTAGTTTCCTAGTTTGCTCTTTGATTTTCATTGAGTATAAATTAAGTATAGCACAGTTAGGAAGAATAAGCTGAAAAGGGAAATAGGTCTAGAAAGAAGAACTAGATTTAGATAAAAAATAAGCCCCGAATGAGTTCGAGGCTTAAGCTGTTTTAATTACCAGCATAATATTTTTGGATTCCCTTGATAATCCCTTCAACTAGTTTATCTTGGTAGTCACTGCTGCGGATTTTTTGGTTTTCTTCTGGATTATCCATATATCCCATCTCTAGCAAAACAGCTGGTTTAGCTGTTTCACGTAGAACAGCAAAGGTTGCTTGCAAGAGCCCAGCATCTCTAGCTCCAGTTTCAGCTAGCAGTGAAGAATGGATATCGGCTGCGAGACGATTACTTTCACTCATCCGTTCAGGATTGTTGTGCCAATCCTTGTTAATCTTGCTAGGGAAACCAGGTTCATCCTTGTAAGAATAGGTCTGGATACCCAGATTAACGGTTGTATCATTCCCTTTTGCATTGAAATGAAGGCTGATGAAAAAGTCAGCATTGGTCTTGTTGACCATACGAGAACGCTCGGTAATAAAATCAACGTCTATATCACTATCTCGAGAGGTGAGAACGGTATAGCCGAGTCCTTCTAGTTGTTTACGTAGCTTACGATAAACCTGTAGGTTCAATTCTTTTTCAGCTATGCCATAGTAATAAGCCCCGCGATCCTTACCACCGTGACCTGGATCGAGAAAGATAGTTTTAGAGTAATGTCCTTTTTGAAAACCTTGTGCTAATTCACGAACCCATTTTCCATTCCCTTGGAAGAGCTGGTTTTTACCATCCACAGCATAGGTTCCTGTAACATACACACCATCATCCTTAAGATAGTACCAAGCTTGATAGTCTGGGTCGTAAATCCATTCCTTATGGGCCATGTAGCCACCAGATTTAAGATAGTAGGAACCAATCCATTGTTTTTGGGCATAGCGTCCGCCAGATTTTAGGTAAAACCAACTAGAGTAGCTTTGGTCGTAGACCCATTCCTTATCTGCCATAGCACCACTGGATTTGAGGT
>NZ_JBKOTT010000153.1:0-1084 GCF_049737895.1 Streptococcus sp. CL8.13
AATAATACCATCAAAACGGTTCATAAACTCTGGGCTAAAGAAGTTACCGAGTTCACCGAGAACAGAATTGGTACGTCCTTCTCTAGCAGCACCAAATCCAACGCTGGCTTCGGCCTTACCTGTACCTGCATTTGAGGTCATGATAATGATGGCATCCTTGAAGCTAACGGTACGTCCTTGCCCATCTGTCAAACGACCATCGTCCAAGACCTGGAGGAACATATGCATAACATCTGGATGGGCTTTCTCTACTTCATCCAAGAGAATAAGAGAATATGGATTACGGCGGACTTTTTCAGTTAATTGCCCAGCCTCATCGTAGCCAACATAACCTGGAGGGGCGCCGACCAACTTAGCTACACTGTGTTTTTCCATATATTCACTCATATCGAAGCGAATCATACTCTCAGCAGAACCAAAGAGTTCGATAGCTAGTTGTTTGGAAAGTTCTGTCTTACCGACGCCAGTTGGTCCGACGAAGAGGAAGCTTCCAATTGGGCGATTAGGCGTCCCAAGTCCAACACGATTACGGCGAATAGCCTTAGCAATCTTATCGACAGCATCGTCCTGTCCAATAACATGAGACTTGAGGTCTTCAGCTAGATGGATGAGTTGAGATTGTTCTTTCTCTTTCAAATCTCCAACAGGGATATTGGTTTTCTGTTCGATAATGTGCTCAATGGTTTTCTCACTGATGATAGGAGTATCTTGGTCTGTGACCTTTTTCTTTTGCATTTCCTTATATTTAGCAATCTGGTCACGGAAGTAGGCAGCTTTTTCAAAATCTTCCTCTCGTGTAGCTTGAGATTTGAGATTTTCAGCTTCAATCAAGCGTTGATCAATCACTTTAGGATCCACAAAATTCAAGGTTAAGTTCATCTTAGAACCTGCTTCATCTAGGAGGTCAATGGCCTTGTCAGGTAAGAAGCGATCTTGTATGTAGCGATTGGAAAGAGTTGCAGCTGCTTCAATTGCGGCATCGGTATATTGAACGTGGTGGTAGTCTTCGTATTTCTTTTGAATGCCTTTGAGGATAGTGATTGTTTCTTCCACCGTTGGTTCATCGACCTTAACCGGTTGCATA
>NZ_JBKOTT010000154.1:0-1071 GCF_049737895.1 Streptococcus sp. CL8.13
CAAGACAGAAGAAGCCATCAATACCATTGATGAAAAATTGACTCGTTACCTTATTACTCTTTCAAGTGAAGCTCTTAGCCAGAAAGAAAGTGAAGTGCTCACCAACATTCTTGATTCATCCCGCGATTTGGAACGAATTGGGGACCACGCAGAAGCGCTAATCAACCTGACTGACTACCTTCAACGTAAAAACGTTGAGTTCTCTGAAGCTGCTTTACAGGAATTAGCTGATATCTATCAAAAGACCACTGGCTTTATCAAAGATGCCCTTGACAGCGTGGAAAACAATGATATTGAAAAAGCTCAAAGTCTGATTGAACGCCATAAAGAAATCAACAATATGGAACGTGTTCTCAGAAAGACCCACATCAAACGCCTCAACAAGGGCGAGTGTTCAACACAAGCTGGGGTCAACTTTATCGACATCATTTCCCACTATACTCGTGTATCTGACCACGCTATGAATCTAGCTGAAAAGGTCATCGCTGAACAAATCTAAGAACCAAGAAGCTATCCTAAATAGGATGGCTTTTTTCTTTTCCTAATCTAGAATTGCTTTTCTAACATATAGAAAAATGCTTTGATTCACAATGGAATCAAAGCATTTTAAAGAGCTCCCCATACATAAGCGCAGAAGCTGCGGTTCCTCTGTACTTAGCTTCTTCTCTTTTAATAAAGCGAGCTAAGTTGAGCAACTCAGGTGCCGGATGTTTGGGATTTAGGAGCAATTCACGATTGACCAGGCCTGAGAGACGAACTGCCAGCAATTGCTCATTTGTAGTAGACAGTTTTTTAGCAGTCTCTAGGAGAGCAGCAACTAAATCTTCACTCAAATCATGTCGAGCATGATTGTAAAGATCTTTTACAAGGATTTCTAGGTTTGGTTCTACCATCCCTACCACCTCCTTAAGTTTAATAATTTTTAATCAAGTCAACTGTTGAACGATCCAATTTTTTCACCAAGGCTTGCAAGAAAGCTTGAGCTTCTAGGAAGTCATCCATTGCATAGAGGGTTTGGTGAGAGTGGATATAACGAGCGCAAACACCGATTGTTGTAGATGGGACACCACC
>NZ_JBKOTT010000155.1:0-1025 GCF_049737895.1 Streptococcus sp. CL8.13
AATAAATTTATCAATAAATAGCAATTGATATAAGGCGAGTACAGATCCCCAGAAACTACCTCGAAGAGAGATTTCTTGATGATTGAGAGGAAACAAATCATGGTTACCAATATAGAGGCAGGTCAAAATGATAAATAAAATCCAAAATAAATCAGTCCATCTATATTTTGAAAAATATTTTTTCCACATAAAAACACCTTCTTTCCTATAATTATATTATAACACTTTATGTAAGCGAATACAAAAAATATGAGGTAAGCAACTACGAAGAAACATAAGGCTGAAATAAAGTGTTATGCGTTCACTGTATCTATGATTTCTATCTTTTTAAAACAAGATTGACCCAAACCCACAGCATTCAAAAAAGCGAATTTCAATCGAAATTCGCTTCATAGGAAAGTGTATTAGTATAAATCTTGTATCTTATACTCAATGAAAATCAAAGAGCAAACTAGGAAGCTAGCCGCAGGCTGTACTTGAGTACGGCAAGGCAACGCTGACGTGGTTTGAAGAGATTTTCGAAGAGTATTAGTTCAAGTGCCAGATATCTTCGTTGTACTGAGCGATTGTACGGTCAGATGAGAAGAATCCTGCTTTAGAAATGTTAACGATAACTTTATCCAACCATGCGTCACGATCTTCGTAGTCAGCCAACATTTGCTCTTTGACTTTGATGTAGTCTTCCAAGTCAAGAAGAGTCATGAACCAGTCTTTGTTGATTAATTCATTGTAAAGACGTTCCAAGCGCTCTTTGTTTCCAGCTGCAAGAACTGCATCGCTAACGATGAAGTCAACCAATGGTTTGATAGCTTCACGAGCGTAGAATTCGCTTGATTTGTAAGCTGCTTTTGCGTAAAGATCGATAACAGTTTCTGAATCTTCACCAAAGATGTAGATGTTTTCGTCTCCAACCAACTCAGCGATTTCCACGTTAGCACCGTCCATAGTACCAAGAGTCAAGGCTCCGTTCAACATGAATTTCATGTTACCAGTACCTGAAGCTTCTTTAGAAGCAAGTGAGATTT
>NZ_JBKOTT010000156.1:0-1025 GCF_049737895.1 Streptococcus sp. CL8.13
TACGGAAGAAGGACACCACAGTCCCTCCAAAATCTATCTCCGTATCCTCATCGATAACATGGAAATCATTAAACTTCTTAACTGTGTCATTTCCTTTGACAAAGAGTTTGGCCAACTCAATGGTCAGCTCAGACCCAAATACAGGCACCTTGGCTTCAGCCAAGAGATAAGGCAGAGCACCAATGGCATCCGCATGGCCGTGGGTCAAGAAGACCCCAGCGATACGATCGCTATTTTCAAAAAGGTAGTCCATATTGGGAATGACCACATCCACCCCTAGTTGTTCATTTTCAGGGTATTTCAGACCTGCATCCAAAACGAAAATAGACCCATCGATTTCAGCGATATACATATTTTTCCCGTTTTCACGTACACCACCAAGTGTTGTTAAACTGATATTACTCATTTTTCCTCCGAAAGCTTAGTTTATCTTGATTATAGGGTTGCTTGCCCTCTTATTCTAAAAGCACTATTACTTTTATACTCTTCGAAAATCTCTTCAAACCACGTCAGCTTCGTCTTGCCGTACTCAAGTACAGCCTGCAGCTAGCTTCCTAGTTTGCTCTCTGATTTTCATTTAGTATTAGCCGAATCTTTTCCTACCATTATACCATTTTTTTGATGATTTTCAAAATGAAGATTTGTTTTCAAAAAAGAGCTGGTTTCCCAACTCTTTCCTAACTTCTACTCTTTTTCCATCAAAAAGTCATAAATTTCTTGCACGGTACCCAGCGCCATCATTTCCTGGTCTTTAACGGTTTGTTTGAGATTTTGGTAAATTTGACTTTCTCCTATCTCCCGCTTTGGTGCCTCTTTATTGACTGTCATAACGCCATCTTTAATCGTCACAAAGCCTAGCTCTTCAAATACTTGAATCATCTTGACCAGCAAGATTTGCTGAATATTAAGATAAGCCGCCAAATCCTTCAGCTTATAGCGAATATCAAACTCTGGGAACTGGTAGATAGTCTTGTACAATTTGGTAAATTGCTCTCTAGTCCCATATCCTGTTAAATAGTAAGCCT
>NZ_JBKOTT010000157.1:0-854 GCF_049737895.1 Streptococcus sp. CL8.13
TTGACTCAAAGTTTGAGCTTGCTGGAAAAAGACGTGCAGTGGTATAGGCACCTTGTGTAAAGCTACGAATTAAGGATTCTTGATCTGAACCATCATAGAATGTCAATTTAACATTATCAATTTTGACATTGTCCTTATCCCAATAGTTAGGATTTTTTTCATATTCAATCACAGATTTAGAAATCAAGGACTTCAAAAAATATGGACCATTGTAAAGAATACTTGATGGAGTTGGCGTTCCGTAATCCTTACCTGTTGCATTCAAAAATTCTTCATTAACTGGAAGCATGGTTGCTGTGGTTACTTTAGAGTTCCAAAAACTTTCCGGGTTATTAAGGGTATATTCTACCGTATAATCATCAAGAGCCTTCACACCTACAGTTGAGAAGTCGTTTGTCTCACCACTAACATAAGCCTCCAATCCTTTGATGGATTTCTCAACCAAAGAAAGACCATCGGATTTTCCGTCTGCTGCATGCTTTAATCCGGTGACAAAATCCTGAGCTTTAACTTCCGCATACTCTTCTCCTTCTGAAGTATACCACTTCACACCTTTACGTAGTTTGTAAGTATAAGTCAAGCCATCTTTAGAAACTGACCAATCCTCTGCTAGAGAAGGAATGAGATTCCCATATTTATCATTCTCTAAAAGACCGTCGACGACATTACCTATTACGTCAGAAGTTGAACTTTTACTTGTAACGCTATAATCCAAGGATGATGGATCAACAGCATAAACATAAGAGAATGTTTTGGGAGCATCTGCATTCTTTTCACTTTTCCCACAAGCTGTTAAAAGAATGGCTGTACTCAAGGTCACTCCTGCTCCTAAGAGCCACTTTTTCGATTTCATA
>NZ_JBKOTT010000158.1:0-778 GCF_049737895.1 Streptococcus sp. CL8.13
TCAGCTGGGAGAGCATCTGCCTTACAAGCAGAGGGTCAGCGGTTCGATCCCGTTAACTCCCATAGGTCCCGTAGTGTAGCGGTTATCACGTCGCCCTGTCACGGCGAAGATCGCGGGTTCGATTCCCGTCGGGACCGTTTAAGATAACGGAAGTTATTTTAGACTCGTTAGCTCAGTTGGTAGAGCAATTGACTTTTAATCAATGGGTCACTGGTTCGAGCCCAGTACGGGTCATATATGCGGGTTTGGCGGAATTGGCAGACGCACCAGATTTAGGATCTGGCGCTTAACGGCGTGGGGGTTCAAGTCCCTTAACCCGCATTAAGATATAATAAATGAGCCGGCTTAGCTCAGTTGGTAGAGCATCTGATTTGTAATCAGAGGGTCGCGTGTTCAAGTCATGTAGCCGGCATTTTTAGATAGAAGAAAACAGTGCGAACGTAGTTCAGTGGTAGAACACCACCTTGCCAAGGTGGGGGTCGCGGGTTCGAATCCCGTCGTTCGCTTAGAGAGGCCGGGGTGGCGGAACTGGCAGACGCACAGGACTTAAAATCCTGCGATTGGTAACGATCGTACCGGTTCGATTCCGGTCCTCGGCATAATATAATGAGCACCCTTAGCTCAACTGGATAGAGTACCTGACTACGAATCAGGCGGTTAGAGGTTCGACTCCTCTAGGGTGCATTTTTCTATTTAACTCGGGAAGTAGCTCAGCTTGGTAGAGTACTTGGTTTGGGACCAAGGTGTCGCAGGTTCGAATCCTGTCTTCCCGATTCAT
>NZ_JBKOTT010000159.1:0-748 GCF_049737895.1 Streptococcus sp. CL8.13
CGCCTGGGAAGATTTGGCAAAATCTCTATCTGCGTTCTTATCTGCGAAATGGAGATCTCTTTGCCCTCAGTCTCCGTTTGCTCTTGCTTTCTTTGTTGGCGCAGGTATTTATCGAGCAAGCTTGGATTGCGACAGCAGTGGTGGTTCTCTTTAACTACCTCTTGCTCTTCCAGTTACTGGCCCTCTATCACGCCTTTGACTACCAGTATTTGACCCAACTCTTTCCACTGGACAAGGGGCAAAAGGAAAAAGGCTTGCAGGCGGTAGTCCGAGGATTGACCAGTTTGGTCTTAGTAGTGGAATTAGTTGTTGGATTGATTACCTTCCAAGAAAAACTAGCCCTTCTAGCCTTACTGGGAGCTGGTTTGGTTTTACTAGTCTTGTATTTACCTTATCAGGTAAAACGTCAGATGCAGGACTAAAACTTGCTTATATGATATTAAAAAAGAAGTTGAGTTCAGTTTGTCTCAACTTCTTTTATTTTCTACAGGATAATGGTTGGTCCGTAGAGACTCAACTTGGTCTTGACTTGGTCAAAGTGGAAGCGGTCATAGGCCCGCCAAGCGGCGCGAGTTGGAGCATCTGGATCAAGAGCGCTGAGTCCCATGAGAAGACTGGAAGTCTGGTAAAATTTTTCCAGTTCAATCAAGACTCGATTATCCACTGTTTCAGCCTTGGCTAGAAAACCAAGAATAGAGTTTAATTGCTCCTGAAAGCGGACGTCGTCAGCGGTTGCCTGTTTGCATGC
>NZ_JBKOTT010000160.1:0-747 GCF_049737895.1 Streptococcus sp. CL8.13
TCATGCAAACAGGTAACCGCTGACGACGTCCGCTTTCAGGAGCAATTAAACTCTATTCTTGGTTTTCTAGCCAAGGCTGAGACAGTGGATAATCGAGTCTTGATTGAACTGGAAAAATTTTACCAGACTTCCAGTCTTCTCATGGGACTCAGCGCTCTTGAACCAGATGCTCCTACTCGTGCCGCTTGGCGGGCCTATGACCGCTTCCACTTTGACCAAGTCAAGACCAAGTTAAGTCTCTACGGTCCAACCATTCTCTTGTAGAAAATAAAAGAAGCTGAGACAAACTGAACTCAACTTCTTTTTTAGTGTCATATAGACAATGTTAGTCCTGCATCTGACGTTTGACCTGATAAGGTAGGTACAAGACTAGTAAAACCAAACCAGCTCCCAGTAAGGCTAGAAGGGCTAGTTTTTCTTGGAAGGTAATCAACCCAACAACTAATTCCACTACTAAGACCAAACTGGTCAATCCTCGGACTACCGCCTGCAAGCCTTTTTCCTTTTGCCCCTTGTCCAGTGGAAAGAGTTGGGTCAAATACTGGTAGTCAAAGGCATGATAGAGGGCCAGCAACTGGAAGAGCAAGAGGTAGTTAAAGAGAACCACCACTGCTGTCGCAATCCAAGCTTGCTCGATAAAGACCTGCGCCAGCAAGGAAAGTAGGAGTAGACGGAGACTGAGCGCAAAGAGATCTCCATTTCGCAGATAAGAACGCAGATAGAGATTTTGCCAAATCTTCCCAGGCA
>NZ_JBKOTT010000161.1:0-637 GCF_049737895.1 Streptococcus sp. CL8.13
ATCGCTTCATAGAGATAGGCAGGATTGTAGTAGTAGGTGTCACGATGACGAGAGTAGAAATATTCGTCAGCTTGTCCGTAATAAGTACCAATTTCAGCTGTGAAGCCGAGTTCTTCAATCAATTCACGCTTTAGGGCTTCTTGATGATTTTCACCTGCTTCAATTTCACCACCTGGTAGGAACCAGGCGCCATTGGGTGCTTGAACAAGAACAATTTGTTTTTGTTCAGCATCAGGGATAACTGCATATACGCCATAGCGTGAAACATAGTCTGTATTTGCTTTCTTTTCTCCGAAAGTTGGGTTTGCCATTGCATTTTCCTCATTATCTATTATCTTTATTATTATCTTAATGGACAAAGGCCGAGCTGTCAAGAACTTATAGTTATTTTAGTAAAAAGGAGTAGAAAATTTTCATTTTCAACTCCTTTTCTATAGGATCTATACTTCTTTTTCAGAAGTTTTTACTTCAGATTTTTTAGCAGATTTGATTTGAATCTTGCCCTTACTGGTCATAACTGCCTTGAGGTCTTTTTCGCTTGGATTTTCAAGGTAGTAGTCAGTGATTGCGTCCTCAATATAGTCTTGAATAGTACGACGAAGTGGGCGTGCTCCCATTTTTGGATCATAACCGTGCT
>NZ_JBKOTT010000162.1:0-612 GCF_049737895.1 Streptococcus sp. CL8.13
GTCGCTTCATAGAGGTAGGCAGGATTGTAGTAGTAGGTGTCACGGTGACGAGAGTAGAAATATTCGTCAGCTTGTCCGTAATAGGTACCAATCTCAGCTGTGAAGCCAAGCTCTTCAATCAATTCACGTTTTAGGGCTTCCTGATGGTTCTCACCAGCTTCAATTTCACCACCTGGTAGGAACCAAGCGCCATTGGGTGCTTGAACAAGAACAATTTGTTTTTGTTCAGCATCAGGGATAACTGCATATACGCCATAACGGTGCTGGTAGGTTACATTCTCTTTTTTTTCTCCAAAGGTTGGATTTGCCATTGCATTTTCCTCATTATCTATTATCTTTATTATTATCTTAATGGACAAAGGCCGAGCTGTCAAGAACTTATAGTTATTTTTGTAAAAAGGAGCAGAAAATTTTCATTTTCTACTCCTTTTCTATAGGATTTATACTTCTTTTTCAGAAGTTTTTACTTCAGATTTTTTGGCAGACTTAATTTGAATCTTGCCCTTGCTGGTCATAACTGCCTTGAGGTCTTTTTCGCTTGGATTTTCAAGGTAGTAGTCAGTGATTGCGTCCTCAATATAGTCTTGAATAGTACGACGAAGTGGGCGTGCC
>NZ_JBKOTT010000163.1:0-496 GCF_049737895.1 Streptococcus sp. CL8.13
TTCACCCCAACCTTAGAGAAATCAGAATCCACTCCTGTAATATAATCATTCAAGCCCTTGATCGAGTTTTGAATCAAGTCAATGGCCTGGGATTTATTATCCACTGCGTATTTGATACCTGTCACAAAATCTTGTGCCTTGACTGGGGCATACTCTTCACCGTCAGCCGTAAACCATTTGGCATCTTTTCTCAGTTTATAGGTATAAGTCAGACCGTCGCTTGAAACAGACCAGTCCTCTGCCAAAGATGGAACTAGGTTTCCGTGGTTGTCATTTTCAAGCAAACCATCAACTAGGTTAGTAATAATAGCTGTATTATCAGCGTAGTAGTCTAATAAGTAGTTAAATGTAGTTGGGTTTCCACTAAAGGTTGATGAGTAAGTTTTTGTATCTGAACCTGATTGTCCGCAAGCAGTTAACAGCAAGGCAGCTGCAACAGTCAGACCTGCACTAAGGATACGCTTTTTTGTAGTCATCTTCTTTCTCCTTTATGTTA
>NZ_JBKOTT010000164.1:0-408 GCF_049737895.1 Streptococcus sp. CL8.13
GCTTTTTATCCAAAATACGCTCCAAGTCAGCACAGACTTGGGGAACATCTGAAACGATAATATCTAATTGATTTAAATTCATTTACTATCCTCCATAAAAAGACCGGATTGCTCCGATCTTTTTAAGTTCCACGAAGGAATTATTTAATTGCGCGTGATTGCAATCCTTCTTCTTCCAAGAAGAGGCGGAATGGTACGAGTTCTTCTGCTTCGTATTTTTCCTTGAAGTCTTTGATTGCTTCTTCTGAGTGAAGTTTTGGATCCAATTCAAGTACTTCTACTGGAAGTGGACGGTGTGGAGTGATGCGAGCATCGATCACAACAGTTTTACCTTCTTTGTTGAGTTTAACAGCTTCTGCAACAACTGCATCGATGTCTTCGATACGGTCAACTGTAAATCCTACAGCA
>NZ_JBKOTT010000165.1:0-408 GCF_049737895.1 Streptococcus sp. CL8.13
ACTTTTTATCCAAAATACGCTCCAAGTCATCACAGACTTGGGGAACATCTGAAACGATAATATCTAATTGATTTAAATTCATTCACTATCCTCCATAAAAAGACCGGATTGCTCCGATCTTTTTAAGTTCCACGAAGAAATTATTTAATTGCGCGTGATTGCAAACCTTCTTCTTCCAAGAAGAGACGGAATGGTACGAGTTCTTCTGCTTCGTATTTTTCCTTGAAAGCTTTGATTGCTTCTTCTGAGTGAAGTTTTGGATCCAATTCAAGTACTTCTACTGGAAGTGGACGGTGTTCAGTGATGCGAGCATCGATAACAACAGTTTTACCTTCTTTGCTCAATTTAACAGCTTCTGCAACAACTGCATCGATGTCTTCGATACGGTCAACTGTAAATCCAACAGCT
>NZ_JBKOTT010000166.1:0-328 GCF_049737895.1 Streptococcus sp. CL8.13
TCAGCTGGGAGAGCATCTGCCTTACAAGCAGAGGGTCAGCGGTTCGATCCCGTTAACTCCCATTTAAGCGGGTGTAGTTTAGTGGTAAAACTACAGCCTTCCAAGCTGTTGTCGCGAGTTCGATTCTCGTCACCCGCTTTGAACTTTGTTCAATTACCAAGTTTTTAACTTGGGCGCGTAGCTCAGGTGGTTAGAGCGCACGCCTGATAAGCGTGAGGTCGGTGGTTCGAGTCCACTCGTGCCCATAAAGTTTGGTCCGTTGGTCAAGGGGTTAAGACACCGCCTTTTCACGGCGGTAACACGGGTTCGAATCCCGTACGGACTATTT
>NZ_JBKOTT010000167.1:0-320 GCF_049737895.1 Streptococcus sp. CL8.13
GAGAGCCCCCTGAAGAAGCAACTGGAATAAGAAGTGAACTATCAGTAACCCAAGCCTGTGCTTTAGCATACTTTTCGTATCGTTTATCAAGATTACTTGTCTCAGAAGCCGCATCATCCAAGAGCTTCTTGTATTCATCCAAGCCAACTTTTGCCACAACTTCAGGATCCTTGCCCTTTGTTATACCTAGATGTTTCAAGGCAGAACCCTTCTTAGCATCTAAAATATTGAGATAGGTTGCTGGATCTTGGTAATCTGGTCCCCAACCTGTTCCGTTCAAATCATAATCTTTTTGGGTTGGAACTTTAGCTTGAGAAGTA